>JBKPEX010000038.1:0-4499 GCA_046728625.1 Thermoproteota archaeon | reverse complement strand
GCATTTAATAATGTGTTCGTCAATTAATGCCATATAACATAGACAACAAAAACATCTTTTTTAATCTATGTAATAAGAAGAATTAAACAATCATTAGATAATTTTCTCTTTCTTTCTCTTTAAGCGGGTCATGTTCTCGCTTATATAAGAAAAATCAGATTTCGGATAATCTAAGTGCAATATACATATTCATATCATTTCTCATTTAAGATAAGTGCTATCAAGCAATTATGACTACTATATTTTATACATCCACTATATGGTAGCCTTTCGCTCCATCTGGAAATGGATTTGCTATCATGTCTGTCTGGATTTTTCCAGTCTTGTCCGTGGCTCTAACTACAATCCTCTTATCAGCACTTTTATCAGCCAGATTCAGTTCAGTAGCCCACAGAACCCATGTATATTGAGAGAGAGGATCTTTGATCCTAGCATCTTTCCAAGAGGTACCGCCATCAGTACTAACCTCGACTTTTGATATGCCCCTGTCTCCAGCAAAGGCCATCCCTGCAACTGGCATTATACCATCATTAGAGGCAACATTGGAAGAAGATCCTAGATTCGCAAACCTTTTTCTGACAAGTGCACTATCAGGGATAATTATGAATGAATGGGTATTGTATTTAGCTATATTACTCCATCCCTTCCTCTGCCAATACCCTTCATAGACTGTATCTACAAGCTCTATCTCAGTTAGCCATTTTGCGTTCATCATCCCGTATATGCCAGGAACTATAGCTCTGAGAGGATAACCATGTTCAGTAGTCAGAGGAGCGCCGTTCATATTATAAGCTAATATAGTACCTTCAAAAAGTCCTCTCTCCAAAGGTATTCCAACATCATAGCCATCAGAGCATCTAAAAACGATATATTTAGCAGTTGGTCTGACATGTGCCTTTACAAGTAGGTCTTTTAGGCGTACGCCTTTCCATATTGCTGTGCTAATTAAATCACCTCCAATTTTATTGCTTACACATTCAAGTGTGGCAAATTGCTCTACTGAAGGCATATCTATAATATCCTTGTAGCTTATCACAAAGGGCTTATCCACCAATCCCTTCATAGTTAGATTCCAAGTCTGTGCATTAACCGAAGGCACTACGGCGTTTTTGTCTATTCGATAGAAAAGGTCTGTTGGAGTTATCTCAGACTCTAGAAGTGGCGCAAGTCTGGGATCCTGAAATCCTAAGGCTTTAGGTCTAGATCTTAATAGCTGGGACAAATAAGCAGATTGTTGTACTGCTTTCTTTGGAAGTAAAAGAGTATTAAGTCCATAGTATAGAATAGGTAAAGCAACTGCCGATGCTATGCCAGCCTTAAGAAACAGCCTTTTCTTATAATCGATTTCTTCTGCTTTGCTATCAGTAGTCGTAGTATTATTAGTAGTAGCCTTAGCCTCTTTTTTGGTAGCCATAGTTGATGTTTGACGCGATAATGATACCGTTCTCTCATAGAAAAAGTGCAAGATAAATCCAAAGGCGATACTAGGTACAATAAGATACATTGCTAACAACATAATGGAATTGAGTTTTATCTCAACATCTGTTTCAGTCAATGCAAGGAGGATGATAGATATCCCAAATAGTACAACATATGCTACAACTGAGGATTGTGTTGCATTTGCAACATATCGCTTCAATAGAATTTTGTTTTTCTTGTATAATACACCAAGAAATAGACCAATCAGACCATATAGAACGATATTAGCTATGACGGCTCCTATAAATGCAGAGTATTTAGCTAAGGGACCTAAACTCTCTACTGCCTGTGATTCAACCTCTCCAGGAGTAAGTGAAAATAAAGCTTGAGAAGCAAGTTCGGGAATGAAGAGTCCCCCAGCAAATAACCTCAGAAGCAAGGAAATTGTAACAGCTATTGCTCCAGCAGCTAATCCTCCAATAAAAAATGATGTAGAAGAGAGCTGGCCTATCTTTTGGATCACATATCTGCCTCAACCAAGAAAGATTTAAGTTTTTTCCAGTTAGCCTAATTAAGCGATCAAGCCGATCATACCTAAACACATCATCAAACCAATTCTGTCTAGATTGTCTAGAAAGAGAAAAATAGACCAGATACTCTTCTAAAATCAATGACATTTCCTAAGCTTGCTGTAACGTTGATACTGACCACACTAATTTTTGCTATTTCCATATTAGCAATTACCAACAGTCCGACCGTCTTGTCTTCCTCCAATCAAACACAAGGAAAACTGATAGTAATAAATAAAGTGGTTAATGAAGGTGGAGGTAATAAAAAAGCATCTGATTTTATAATTAATGTACATGGAAATGATCCTTTGCCTAGTTCTTTCTCAGGTAGCTCATCTGGTATTCCGGTAATGTTACATATGGGAATGTATAGTGTCACTGAAAAAGGACCTCCTGGCTATAACTCGACTTTATCAGATGATTGCTCTGGTGGTATGATGTCAGCTGAAACTAAAAAATGCATTATTACAAATACGTACTCCAAAGGAGTTTCGGCGTTAAATAAATGATAGCCAAAACAACAATAAAAAATAATTATTTAAGATATAGATAACAAGGACAACCTACACATACACCATATTACACGATAGTCATTCTAAGCAACTAATATAGAATAATATAATCACAAATACTTTAATTCGCTAGAGATTTTCCCCTACACTCAACAAAAATATGGATATCCATATATGTAATAATTTTTAAGTTCATTGCACTACACTTATTCTGATGAATTTTGAAAATGAAGACACAGCCAAAAAATTCATGATGTCAAAGGGCGAGGAGGCATTCCATGATAAGTATGAGAAAGCCATCGAAAGTGTCAAATCGCAATTTGGTAGAAAATATACTATGATCATTGACGGCAAAAAAGTTAAATCATCAAAGACTTTTGTTCATACTTCTCCTATAGATACTCGAATAATACTGGGCTATTTTCCGTGTGGCACCGCAAAACATACTCGAAACGCTATAGAGGCGGCCAAAAGGTCATTTGAAGAATGGGG
This sequence comes from Thermoproteota archaeon, assembly GCA_046728625.1. Classification (GTDB taxonomy): domain Archaea; phylum Thermoproteota; class Nitrososphaeria; order Nitrososphaerales; family Nitrososphaeraceae; genus DASQQB01. The sequence continues at coordinate 1,507 of JBKPEX010000038.1, read as the reverse complement.
CAAAACAGAGTACAGATACCGCTTAGACATTTGTAGAACTGCTGCAGATATAATTGCCAGCAGAAAGTTTGAATTAGCAGCTTGGGTTTCTTATGAAAATGGCAAGAATAGGTATGAGGCAATAGCTGATATTGATGAAGCCATAGATTTTATTAGATATTATTATAGAGAGGTCGAGAGAAATAATGGTTTTACAGTTCAAACAAATAGTGCACACACCAATGAAAAAAGCAAGAGTGTGATGAAACCATATGGAATATGGGGAGTAATAGCTCCATTCAATTTCCCTGCTGCAATTCTGGTGGGCATGAGTATTGGAGCTTTGATTACAGGAAATACAGTAGTTTTGAAACCGGCAAGTGATAGTCCTATTACAGGATATTTATTTATTGAAATAATGAAAGAGGCTGGACTACCAGACGGAACTTTGAACTTTATAACTGGTGCAGGAGATACAATTGGAAAAGCATTAGTTCACAGCAAAGATGTTAGTGGAATAGTATTTACTGGTTCACAGGAAGCAGGGTACTCAATAATGAAAGAATCCTCTAAAGTGAAGCCCTCGCGACCGATTATTGCAGAAATGGGTGGGAAGAATCCTGTAATAATTACAGAAAATGCCGATATTGATAAAGCTGTAAACGGAGTGGTAAAAGCAGCCTTTGGCTATTCGGGTCAAAAATGCAGTGCATGTTCCCTAGTATATGTGCATAAAGATATTAAAAATATATTTATGGAAAGACTAGTTGATAGAACCAAAAAATTAGCCATAGGCAATCCGCTTGAATCTAATGTGTATATCGGACCGCTTATTAATTTTAAGGCTTACGATAATTATCGGAAATTTGTCAAAATGGCGTCTAGGAATGGAAAGGTAGTTGTAGGAGGAGCAGTAAAAAATAGCGGTCAATTTAGGCACGGGTATTATACAGAACCAACAATTGTGGAGGGCTTGTCAAATCATCACCGTTTGTTCAGAGATGAACTATTTGTACCAATTCTATGTATAGCACAATATGACAATTTTAAAGAAGTATTAAATCAATGTAACCAATCAGATTATGGTTTGACAGCTGGAATTTATAGTAGCAAAAAAGAAGAGATTGAGAATTTTCTCAATAATATTGAAGCTGGAGTATTATACGTTAATAGAGATACAAGTGCCACCACAGGAGCTATGGTAGGTTCCCAGTCATTTGGAGGTTGGAAAACGTCTGGTACCACAGGAAAAGGCGCTGGGGGACCTTATTATTTGACACAATTCATGAGGGAGCAGAGCCAGACTATTGTTGAATAAAAGCAAGGATACAATGACTCACAATTATATCTAAAAGTTTCTTCTTTATGCTTGATATTATAGTAAATAGTAGGCAAGGAAGAATGCATGAATTGAATAAAATTCGATTCAGATATCACTTGGGTTAGTATTCGTTTGTTTTTTTGTTTGTTCGCTGGACGAGTGAGTGAGTGAATGTGTGAGTGATATGTCGTATCTATCCTGGCTATC
>JBKPEX010000333.1:0-7068 GCA_046728625.1 Thermoproteota archaeon | reverse complement strand
TTTGATATAATTTATACATCTGTTCATATATTTCTTGTTGGATTTCTACAATCCTTTTCTCTGTTGCTTGAGCAAGTCCCTTACAAATTAAATAGACCGCCGCGTATAAAGGCAATCTATTAACGAGCTGTTTATTTGCTTTGAAATATTGACCTCTCAATCTAAATTTTACGGAAGCATTTATTTTGACTTCAACTTCTTTGTCATTCAAAAGGCATGCATCATAAAATGGATCAAATAATTCAATATCAGTACATTTTATTTTCGTTAAACCGCTTTTACTATTCAACGTCCCTGGCAGTCGAAACACTCTGTGCACATCAACTGTTACATGAGGATCGATTTTTGTTCCCATGTCTTTAGCCAAATCAACAAGTTTTAGCTTGAAGAAATCATAACCTCCAAGTTTCTGCACGACATTGGCTAATTTTGTGGTAGAGTGTCCATCAATTCCCAATTTCTCTGCTAGGCGCTTGCGCCATCCATACTGCAAGCCGCTCTTAGGAAACTTTACCATGAAATTATCAACGGATGATTTCCTTACTCCTATTGTTTCAGGAATTATACCATTTCCCATTATATAGCTTACCATATCAGACCTAGCCCTAGAATCAAGCATACTGAAAGCATTATTTGAAATGTGAACATGAAACCCATTGTTACCTGAAAAATATACAGATATATCATTATATTCTATGCCAATATCGTTAATTAAAACGTCCAACAACTTTCTCAACTCTTTCTTTAAACCAGATATGCATTTTGCACATGGTAACGATATCTGTTTTATCTTTCCAATGTTGCAGGAATTACATGGATCAGTGTTATTATTCTCGGATTCTTTTTTACAGTTTGAACATACAAAATATGAATGCGTGATATCACATGGCATATGCAAATCCTTGGCATCTATATCAAAAATAAGATCTGCTTCAAGCCATTGCTTCTCTTGAATAGGATTCATTGGAAACAAATAATATGCATTCGAACAATACACATCTGAAGGGGACACCCTTATCAAGGCCGCTAGCAATTCTCCCGTACTTTTAAAGGTGAGATGTCTTACCATTCCTGAATCAAATTGCATATAGCCAAATTCATGTTGGTGTATACGCTCTGGGAGCTCAATATTTTTGCCTAGCCTAAAATAATATTCTTTGAATGCGCTCTTTACCAGTGCCAAGGTATGAATGTATTCGATATTATTTATCAGATACCCTCAACCTATCTGTACCAAATTGAATAGGATTTTTTAGTCCATCACATTTTTCTGTCGCGAAACAAAGATTCTCATTTTGAAGTTTCTGACAAGAAGGAACTAAGTATTTTGTTTGACTGCCTCTAGTACCTGCAAGATGTTCTACCTGATACCTGGTTATATTTTCATTATAATCAGGGGCATTATGAAATAGTGAGACAACATAGTCGATGCTTTTTCCTATTGTCAGCATATAAGTAGCAAGCAATAGTCTTGCAGAATGGGGGAGATTTTCTCCATTATTCATCGCATCTAATGCATGTGTTATACATGGAGGATAATCAGTTGTTTTATTTAGGCGGTATTCGTAATGTGATATAAGCTTTTGATTCAATTCGTTGACCTTGTTTTTAATGACTTCAGGAAGAGGCGGCAATTCCATCACTTTAACTCTGGCATAAATCAATGCAGATAGCTCACTTCGAATAAGCCTTACAGTTTCATCTGCATCGAGATATACGTAGCCTTTGTAAACCACTCTGTTGATTAACTTCCACTCTTCTTCGTGAAAGTTGGAAGCACGTATAAGATAGTCCGAAACCGTGACTTTGTACAAATTAATCTTGCTGCTGTTGTCGATATGCACATTTACTTTAAATAGTTCGCCAAAAATCTTGAACAAAAGTAGCCGTTTCTTTTGGTCATTTGTTTCTTTTTTTAAATCCTCGATCAAATATCTTTCTGCCCTCATTGCTTCAAATAATGAATGTTTCTTTAAGATTGGCTCCACGCCAATAGATTTTGTCAGTACAAGCGCTACTAGAAATGTAAGTATTTCTATTTCATATTTTTCTAGCACTTGATGAACTGCTCCTTCAGTTATTTCTTTTTCTAACCTTTCCGCTGCTCTATCGACTATATATCTCATCTCAGGTCGATTAAATTCTTCGAAATCAAAATGCGTTTCCCTGATGTACTCTGAGGCTTGATTAAGAAATGGGTATTTTGCAAGATCACCTGTCCCAAGTTTTATCGACAATCTGCTATACATACTATCTGATACACTAGAATATAAAATCCCTTATGAAACTTCAAAAGATTTTAAAATGTATAAGCTACTGAAGTCAGTGTGAATGTAAGAATAGGATTTCATGTTTCAATCGCCGGTGCGATCTCTAATTCTATTGACAATGCTTTAAAGATTGGATGTAATACGTTTCAAATTTTTACTAGAAATCCAAGAGGATGGATTGCAAAGCCGCTCATAGAAAATGAGGTAGAGGCATTTCAAACAAAACTTGTCAAAAGCAAAATTCGCTCAGAATCGGTGGTAGTTCATATACCGTACCTTCCTAACTTCGCTGCACCAGATGGTCAGGTATATGAGAAATCTATCAATCTTTTTATAGAGGAGAGCGAGAGATGCTCACGTTTAGGTATTCCTTATCTTGTAATTCACCTTGGTAGTCATCTTGGCACAGGACAGAAAAATGGAACTAAGCAACTTGTTAAAGCATGTAATTATTTTCTAGATTACATCAAATCATCAAAAAGTAAAAAAAAATCCTTCCCAATTACGATATTACTTGAGAATGGATCAGGACAGAAAAATACAATAGGCGGTAGTTTTGAAGAAATCAGATCAATTTTAGATGAATTAAACTCAAAAGCATTCGGAGTATGCCTCGATACATGTCATGCTTTTGCGTCAGGATATGATCTCCGAAATAAAACAGCAGTGGATAGAACATTAGACCATTTTGATAAGACAATAGGACTAAAGGAGCTGAAATTAATTCATATGAATGACTCCAAGGGGGATTTATCTTCTAATATCGATCGTCACGAGCATATTGGACGTGGCAAGATCGGAAAAGAGGGATTTATAGCACTCCTTAACAATAAAACGATTTTAGATTTGCCAATAGTAATGGAAACGCCTGTTGACAATAACAGATCTGACACTGACAATCTCAGAATTGTTCAAGGCCTCATGAATAGGCGAATATCGTAGGCATTAAATTATATGAATTCAATAATTTCTAAAAATTAGGCCCTGCTGCAAGAACTGATATACCAAATAGAGGGCATCAACAGAAGTTAAGTTCTTTCTCTATAACTTAAATACATGGAGATTAATTTTCTCTTGTGGTCAGGGTATAACACTATAAAGGACTTGATACAGATTTAGATAGTTTGTACAATGCTATAAAGCACTTGCTAGAAGATCAAAAAGATCTGCAGATTGTTTCAGAATATAAGGGCCTTCTTAATTCTGTCCCCTTAAGAAGCATTGTGGCAGTTAATAAGTCCCCAAAGGTGTGGGTTGGCTCTTTACGTGAAATTCATGTCTCTATAACCGGTCATTCGAATGACTATGCAGTAGAAGTTGCTTCTGGAGCATGGTTTGGTAGTCTTGCTTGGCCAGGTGCAGTAGGCCTTGTGGTTGGGGGGCCTGTTGGTCTTGCTGCAGGTGTAGCCGTGGGTGGAATAATGGCATATGAGTTTGAAAAACACGTGTGGCAAAAGGTACTGGAAGTAATAAAGAAACAGAGTGCAGTTCAGCCAAGTATAGATTCAATAGAGCATTACCATCATTAATTAGCTTTGTAGCTCGCTATTGATTTTCTATGCAGTAAACCATTTTACACATAGCAAAAGGGCATCTAGCAAGGAAAGTTAAATGTGCTTAATTTATGATACTAAATAGTATAATAGCATCGAACCTGATGCAAAATATGTTGTTAAAAGGTTTACGTTCAAATAGATTTATGATGTTTAATGTGCGGTTAGTGACGATTAATAATTTAAGGTTGTATGTTATCCATTGCATTTAGTTTTATTATTATTAGCGGTATAATAATAAAAAGAGTACAGGATACAAGACAATAAATTTAAAGCCAGTCAAAAACCTTCTTAATGGAAATGAGTAACTATGAACAGATAATAAAACTTGCTCTAGAAAGAGGTTTTTACTTTCCAAGTTGTGAAATCTATTCTGATGCTCTTGCAGGATTTTGGGAATATGGTCCAGCCGGAGTTAGCATCAAAAATAAGTTTATCCAGTTATGGAGAAGAGAGATTGTTAGGCGAGATGGAATGATCGAGATAGATGGCTCTCAAATCATGAGTAGGAGCGTATTCATTGCTTCTAGACACATCAATAACTTTACAGATCCAATTATAAAATGCATGAAATGTAGTTCAACTTTTAGAGCTGATAAATATATCATGGAGAAGACAGATGAAAACATTCATGAAGGAATATCTAACGAAAAAATAGATGGACTCATCACTAGACATAATCTGAAATGCCAGAACTGTGGTGGAGAATTTAGTGGAGTTAGCAGATATAACATGATGTTTAAACTTGGAATAGGTCCTTCTTCAGAGGAAGCATATCTCAGACCAGAAACATGTCAGACGATATTTGTTGACTTTGCACGGGTTTTTAAAGTTATGAGAGGTAAGCTCCCGATTGGAATTGCTCAAATTGGTAAAAGCTTTCGTAATGAAATCGCTCCACGTCAAAGTATACTGAGGTTAAGAGAATTTTATCAAGCAGAGATTGAAGTATTTTTCAATCCCAATAAGTTGAATGACTTTCCTAGGTTTGAAGAGGTTAAAGACACTGTTATAAGGGTAGAAGACGTTGGGGGTACGATTACTGAAACTACAGTAGACGATGCTGTTGCAAGAGATATAATACCAAATAGGCTAATTGCTTATTACCTGGCACTCTTGAATAACTTCTACACCAAGGCGGGTATTGATACAAGTAGATCTCGTTTCAGAAGACTATCTGACAAAGAGAAAGCCTTTTACGCGTCAGTAGCCTTTGATTATGAGGTAGAAACAAGTCTAGGATGGTTGGAACTTGTAGCATGCAATTACCGATCAGATTATGATCTAAAAGGACATGCTGATTTAAGTAAACAAAACCTTGAAGTTATTGATCCGTCGGATCAGACACGTATTCTGCCTCATGTCTTTGAACTTTCCATGGGAATTGATAGAAGCATATATACCATTCTTGAACATGCTTATTTCGAGGATCTAGAAAATGATAATAGGATTGTGTTAAAATTAAAACCATATCTTTCTCCAATATTTGCAGGAATTTTGCCGCTAATTATAAAGGATGGATTAAGCGAGAAAGCACAGCTAATTTATACAAATCTCAAGTTAGATTTCGATACTTTTTATGATGAATCCGGCTCGATAGGCAGAAGATACAGAAGATTAGAACAGATTGGCGTTCCTTTTGCCATTACAGTAGATAGGGAGACCATGGAAAATGACACAGTCACAGTTAGAGATAGAGATACAATGAAGCAAAGAAGAATTAAAACATCGGAAATAAAGCAATTTTTGCAAAATAATCTTCTAAATTGTGATTAATTTTGGACGTCAAGAGAAAAGAAAGAATAGCAAGAGAAAAGCAGCCAGTTGAAAATGAGGACGAAATTTTGCTTGATGAAAAATGGTTAGTCGCTTTCCAAAGTACTAAAATAGCTTCAGGCAAAGTTATCTTAAGACAATTTTGGGCTCCTGGATTCTATGAAGCTTATGATACAGTTATGACTTATGCAGAAAAATTAGGACTTAATATATTGTGGTTTAAAGAGAAAAGAAGATGTGGATATCCGTACGTTAATTTCGACTATTCACAATTGGAGTCATTCTGTACTTATTGCAACAGAAGATTCAGCAGTACAGACCTCGTTCCATGTTCTAATGAAAAATGCGAGGCGCAATTCTGTTCTAAAGAATGTTATCTTGATCATTTTAAGATTAGGCACCATATTTAAGATACATGAATATCTACGCAATTTAATACTTCTCTCTTTAGATATTTGAATTATTTTTGGGGTAATACGTGTATGATTTTAACAATTAATATTAGATTTTATGATGATTTGAATTTAATTAGATTGAATTTTTTTGTCCGTGTTTTCGTTTTTCTTCTTTGTTTCTTTCCCTATATACTGCTTAAATCAATGCTTGAACAAAGCAGAATATTTATAATTATTTTGTTTTAATAGGTTTTGACTCTCGTCAAGCGCTCTGTCTACATGCAAACTATGCCTTGGACGCTAACTCCTTCCTTACAGATTCTATTGCTTGCATTACACTCCAACCAGTAGTTATAACATCGTCTACTACCACCGCAGGCTCTATTAAACGACCTTCGATTTTCTTTTTTTAATCCATGCGATTCAGGCATTTTCCTTACGTAAAATCCCTCTAAGTCGCCTTTATATTTACAAAACTTTGTAGTACGATCGCTGTAGATATCGGAATAGCCCCTATTTCCAACCCACTAACTGATCTTGCACCGTAGTGTTTCACTGCTTCTTCTAACAGTAAATCTCCAATCAGGTGGAGTGCCTTAGGGTTCAATGAATGGCTTTTAAATTATAATAGTAACTGCTTTTCCCACCACTAGATAATGTTACATCATCGATAATGATACATTTTTCTTTATAAGTTCCTTTAATGACTGTTTTCTTTTATCACTACCCAATGTGTCATCTATCTCTATGATGTCCAGCCACAAATGATATAAATATACTTCTGCTGAATTTCATTAGCTACCTTGATTTTATGCACAAAATCAAGATAGTTAACAACCTGCATATGAAACATTTCAATTGTATCTCATAATCCATTGAAGTTTTATTGTATAACTGTACTCTATTGCTAATTTTTCACGTATACAATTTAAGTACTGGTAAATGTTTCTACACCAACACAAAGAAAAGAGTCAGATATAAATATGCAAAAGGAAATTCTAGAAAGACACAAGAAAAATCCCATACTAGTTCCAGACGAGTCCAACTGGTGGGAGTCAAAAGCGGTTTTTAATT
>JBKPEX010000267.1:0-1425 GCA_046728625.1 Thermoproteota archaeon | reverse complement strand
ATAGGAGTTATAGGTGATGGAGGAGATGTACCGTCTGCTGCAGCATGTCCACATGGGATAGGTCCAAGGCCTTATCAGCTCCCTTTAACTTTGATTTAACTTTGATATGTATTATCTATATAGAATTATTTGTTCCTATAAAATAATAGACCGGCATCTTAGTGACTCTCAGATGTTGCAAATCTCGCTAATCTTAAATCTCACTCATGACACACTGAGGATAACTGTGGATAATAGTTTGATTCATGGATTATATCTGATCTCTTCATCTCCTTCCAGTTTCATTAACACTTGGCACCTTACAGTTATGTTGCAATAGTATGTTCTTGCTATAGAACTTGTAAGAGCTTATTCTCTTTTTTCAGTCTGGGCATCAACATGAATGAAAAATTATTGTTCCAGTCTTTATGTTCCCAAAAATAATACAAACGCCTCATGGAGGACTTGGAGGAGGCTGTGTTTGTAGATATGGAATAGGGGATGGGCGTGGCTGCAGTGTAGCATTTAGATCCAGAAGTTTACCGTCTCTATATACCCTTAGCGTCACCGAGTCACCAACAGACCGGTGCTCGTCAAGATAAGTAATCAGGTCCTCGAACCGTATTACAGCATGACGATCTATGCTTGTTATAATATCTCCTCCATGCACCTTTCCGTATTGATCCGTTATGCTTCCTCGTATACCTGCCATATCTGCAGGTCCGCCCTTGACGATGGAATTAACTAATACACCCTTAAAGTTTTCAGGTAATCCACCAACCGTCCCAGCTAGATCAGATGTCAAAGTCGCACCACTTAACCCCAGATAAGGGTGAGAATAATTTCCTCTTTGAATTAATACAGGTGCAATACGTGCTATAGAATTTGACGGGATTGCAAGCCCGATTCCTGAGAACGCTCCTGTAGAGGAAAGGACGGCGGTATTGATCCCTACTACTTGTCCATTCATATTTAGTAGAGGTCCACCTGAATTTCCAGGGTTTATTGGTGCGTCTGTTTGGATTACATTAGATATCGAAAATCCCATGGGGTCTGGCAGTGCTCGACCAACCTGACTTATTATGCCAGTAGTGACCGTATCACTAAGTCCAAATGGATTTCCTATCGCAATTACAGGTTCGCCGATTTCAAGTTTAGATGAATTTCCTAGTAATAGCGGTCTTGAAGGATGAGGAGTTTTTTGTATTATTTTTAACACAGCGATGTCACTGAATACGTCCTTTCCGATAACCATAGCGGTATACCTATTGCCGTCAACAAACGTGACATCCACTATTTTGGCGTTTCCTACAACATGGTTGTTTGTTATTATATGACCATCCTTATCATAAATAAATCCTGATCCTAATGCAGTATTATTATTCAATTGAGGACTTACAGGATTCGGAATCTTTCTTGTAATTTGAACTATTGAGTTTTCGACTT
>JBKPEX010000234.1:0-1144 GCA_046728625.1 Thermoproteota archaeon | reverse complement strand
ATGCAGCTGTGTTGAAGGTAAGTAACGATAACGGGAAAACCTTTGGACCGACCTTGAAACTAGATTCAAACGACACTATTAGCGTAGAAGTAGGAGTACAAGGATCGAATGCGACTGAATAGATAATTTTTTTGATGGTAGCTTGATTAGACCTATCATTCCTCATTGGTCTTTTTCAAATATTTTAGGTTTGTTATTTTAGTACCTTTCGTCTATAACTCTCGTAGAATTATTTGCCACGGGTCTGCCAGAAATACATTATAACAATAATAATTATAACGACCACCATGCACATCATACATAACATATCTTGATTTGGATATTCCTTGTTCTGGGATGCATACTTGTAATAAGTGGAATAATATTTACAGCACAAAGTAAGTCGGTGATCGGTCCACAGTCTTCATTTATGTACAACAACCCCCAATGGACAGCAAATGGATATACTATATCCATAATAGGATTACTTATCTTGGCTGGAAGTATATCAATAAGACTTATCAAGAAAAATGTAAATGCGGAGAGATGAACATCATATACCTAGTCGGAACAAGATATCCATTTACTTCTTCTATGTGCAGCAAAATTCTGTACAGATTATTCCTTAATCTATCAAGTAGGCCGATCCTAGATAATCGAGTATTATCATAGCATTTCAGAATAAAAAATTTTAGTGAAATATAACTCGTATTAGATTAGTTACGAGGTCTATCCGTTCATATTATATCAACTACCATGTTTCCATATAGGTACTTAGTTCGTAATAATACTACTTACTTATAATACCGATTCAGATTCATATATTAGTCTTTTACACCGAATAATAACAAGACATGAAGGCAAGGGAATTGGTTCCATTAATAGTTATTATATCAGTAATCCTAACAATTGGCGGCGTTTTAATTGGTTCCAAGCTTGTTCCAGAAGAGAATGTAAAGAAGTTCAATCCTCTGTCTGAAATCTCTCTACAAAGCAATCTTAAAGTGATAAAGAAGCCTACTGCTAGGGATAACATCCTCATATATAGCGTCAATAACTTAGCAGAAGAAGCACTGCATATAACTCAGAGTGACCCAAGGGTAAAGCAGATAATTAGTGAGCAAAGGGATAAAGCAGTCACTATAGCAGCTATCCAGCCTACTGC
>JBKPEX010000237.1:0-2861 GCA_046728625.1 Thermoproteota archaeon | reverse complement strand
AGCATCAGGTAATGCCGCTATATTGGAGGCGAAATGGCCATGGCCAGGTAAATTCACATTCCATTTCCATGGAATACCTGAAGAGAGAGGAGCAATGGGATACTTTAATGTGACAAATCCTACTAAAAATGATGTAGATGGGAAAGATGTAGCCATTACAAAGTCTATAAGCATGACAAACTGGCAGGCCAACTTGACAAAGAGTTTGCAGAAGCAAGATCCAAACGGAAAAGTAATTACTACAGCCATAGCTGATCACAACAATGAGATCAAAGGGATGGAAGAACACAACCATCGACAACTTACTTCCCAACCCTCCTACTCCAATACAAGTAAAGTGTCAATAGTAAAAGGAGCAGCGACTCTGAGTAACAAAGCATTTTTGCCAGATCAGACTAAGATCAGGATCGGAAACACTGTCACTTGGACCAACAATGATAATAATTTGCACACAGTTACGTCAGGTACGCCCAATACCGCAAACGCGGGAGAAGCATTTGACTCAGGTTTAACAGCTCTCATAATGCCAGCTAAAACGTATTCGCATAAATTTACAAATAGCGGTGAGTTTCCGTACTTTTGCAGGGTTCATCCTACGATGGTTGGGAAGATTGAAGTTGTTTCCGGTATCAATACTACTGACAATAGATAAAATCCCATACCAGTAAAAACAACAGCATGCAATAGATGGGATCGAAAATGATATGCAACCTCACCTATCCCCTAGGCATCAACAACTATTAGACCATAATACAGTAGGTCAGTCAAGAGAAATATGCACCCATACAAGTTTAGAAGGCTTCAGTATTTGATGCCAATTGGGAAATGGTTCTATAATCCTGGATAAATTTAAACATCAGCCAGTAGATACCATGGCTGATAGGCTTCAAATATATTCCGTTTCATTTGATAGACTTCTACGCTATATAGAAAAAGCCTAAAAACTAATAACAATAACAACAAACATATTCCAATACATTGACAACGCCAACTAATTCAAAGATACACGATGACAAGGTTAACACTAAAGAAGAAGAAGAAGAAGAAGAATTAAGTTCAGTAGCAAGTAAGCAAAATGTAATTCACAAAAAGATACAGCTCTGGACCAACAGAAATGAGAACGAATTTGCTATAAGGATATTAGTGGACTCGGAGATATCGATAGATAGGGAGATAAAAAATTTTCTTGCAACTACAAACCCCAAAGAACGCTACACAAGAGTGGTAGCGGAAACAGACTATTTTGAAGACTTAAAACATGGTTGGGACTTTACATTACGTCATTTGGTTGAACAGTATAAAAAAGAATTTAGCGTCAAATTTTTTGGAAAAGATAATCTGATTAATAGGAAGAGGAAGCTGAAGGATAACAATAGCCGTCCTAGCATTAAACTAATACCCTACAATAAATGTCATTATTGCAATTCAGAATTTAACAATGAGAAAGAAAAAAGAGAACATGAATTAGAAAACCATGTTTAATACTCATATTTCATACAGGTAGCGCAGATAGCGTATATCAGACTTAATATGATAGTAAGACAGCTGCCGTGTCTACTATAGGCTTGGTGTATGCATAAAAGAGATTTTTACATCGCCTCTTGGTTTTTGCATTCTTCAATTTACTATTGTTACTATAAACAGAGGCTGCACCAATATAGTCTTTGTATGATAGCTGAGGAATAACATGAAGACTCCACTTAAATTTGAAGGCGACTTTTTAAATATTTGGAAAAATTCGAGTACGAAATACTTTGGTTATTTTAACTTTAATTTGGTTTGTCGATAGGTAACTATAATCAATAGCTACAACTACTAACAACAACATCTGTTGTTGATGGGCTCACAGGGATGACTTCATAACCTCCTCCAATAATATATTTTGCTGTATTATCATTATCAAACATGTTCGTCTGTAATCCATGATGACAGTATTTTTCGTTGTTAAAATATTGTAAATTTGAGTTTTTACTCGTGTATACATTATTAGTCAAGCCTATTATCATTATGATTGATATTGGGATTAGAATGAGACTAATTGTCCATGTTTTTTTTGTATTCATACTGTCATATAGTATTGCGAAGTTATTAGAGGCTCCTAAGACTGCTTTATGATATATATCAAATACTGTTTATAATTACTTGTTATTTATGTTAAAAACATGACAAATCAGTCAACAGCCGCATTACTTAAGATTCACATTCTTTTTACTCGTGCTTGTGTATTTAGTTTAATGATCTTTGCGGTTCTATTAGACTGACAAATGGTTATAAGGCTGTCAACATCAACGGCGACTCCTTTCGAGTGATAGGTAGTTCCATAGAGCCTTGCATCTGTTCTTCTTAAAAGTGAAACTTTAATGATTGATTCAATGGGAACAGTATATTGAATATTACCAATTTTATACCTCCTATGATTTTTTTCATAACTTTCATGAATTAGAAATGAAGGAATTATATGAGATATGCCAATTCTGTTGTCTTCAAATCCCTTCATATATTTATTCCCCTCCAATTTGTTTAGCTTTATTCTCTCTAGATAATTATAGTAGCCGGCTGAACCAAATGAGGTACTTATAATTACACCGTTTCCTATAGCATAGTCAGTAAATTTTTGTCTTGTATAATACTTTAACTTTTGTTTTGGATCTATCGAAATAGAATATCTTATACAACCGGCGGAAATGCCGCGTTCTAGATATATATCAGTTAAGATTTCCTTTGGTTTAGTCTTGCCATAACGCACACAGAGCATTCTTCTTTCTTCAATCGAGAATTTACTTCTCTGGATATCCATTAAGGATTTTTCTAAATCCTCAAAATATATATGAGCAAGCCTTGCTTTGCTACCTAAAATATCT
>JBKPEX010000063.1:0-4555 GCA_046728625.1 Thermoproteota archaeon | reverse complement strand
TGCAACATTTTCTAAACTTACTAAACTTTCTAAACTCATTTTGCCAGCATCATAGGTGCCCACTGCTTCATACACATCTTGCACAGTCACTTGTTTTCCATTCCAATAACCTGGCGAGATTGTTCCCCCATATACAAAAATCGATGGCAAATTCAGGCGAGCCATTCCCATGATCGTGCCGGGTAAGCTTTTGTCACAGCCAGCTAGGCCAACTATGGCATCATATTGATGTGCGAGCATCATTATCTCTATGGAATCTGCAATAATCTCCCTACTGATTAGGGACGCTTTCATGCCTTCGTGACCCATTGAGATTCCATCCGATACAGCAATGGTGGTGAATTCCCTGGGAGTACACAAAGAATCCTTTACACCTTCTTTGATTTTTTGTGATAGAGCACCAAGATGTATGTTACAAGGCGTAGCCTCGTTGCAAGTGTTTGAAACTCCCACCAGGGGCCTTGCGAGATCCTGATCATCAAGACCCATGGCTTTGTACATAGCCCGATGAGGGGCCCTAGACGGACCTTCGATTGTTTTTCTGCTAGGCAGATTCATCTAGAGAGGTAATCTTCGAATTCTGTATTTTAACCTTTTAATTGTTTATGGAGAAAATAAACTCCTTTTAATGCCAGAACAATGGATCACATGCATAATTACTCCAAGGTTGCGGTTATCTTTAACGCGTCCAAACCTTCTACCTTAAAAACAGTTTCGCACATACCGCATTCGGCATTCCCGCCCGAAAGGTCGTTTGCCGCAATCTCTTCGTTCAAATAATCGCATTTGGGACAGTGAAATGAGAAGTTCACATCAAAGCTTGATAGTTCGATTGTTTCCGCCATTATACATCTGTACGAAGAATTATAAATATTAATATTTTAGGGTATCTGTCATGACTATAGATATAATTTCACTGGAATCTCGATTTATGTTATTAGTCATTACAATCTGTATTATCACATTTTTTAGAATTAAAATTTAAATCTTATTTGATCAATTTATTTAGGCAGTCCTCTGTTTCCACTGATAAGATCTTTTTCGGGCTTAGATTTCATTTATCGAAACTATGAGGGCTGGTCCTATTACGTAATTAGGATAAAGACATAAAAGCTCCTTATCCAAGTTAGAAGATAGATAGAAGATGACTGCGACACCCTGCGTTTTTTGTTCGATTGTCAGTAGACGCCTAACTTCAGTTGATGTTTATGAAGAATCAGATTTCATGGTAATTATGGATAAATATCCTATTAACATAGGGCATACTCTTGTTATTACCAAAAAGCATTATGATAACCTGCTATATATGTCGCCAGCAGACGTAGGCAAACTGTATTCTCTTGTACCGAGAGTCGCAAAGGCTGTAATATCAGCTGTACAAGCTGATGGATTTAACGTAGGCCAGAACAACGGGAGAGCCGCTAACCAAATCGTCCCTCATGTACACGTTCATATAATCCCCAGATTCAATGAGCAAAGCGAGAATGAAAAATGGCCTACTAGACGTGTTGCATCATATGCTGAATTGCAAACGGTAGCAAAAAAAATCAAGATGTTGTTAGTTCCACATTTAAATAATGATCTGACAAGCTAATTTAGGATGATCAATATCTACTCCCAGAGCATAAGTGAATTGTCTAAAAGTGATTCACCAAGAAGGTCTCATCCTATTTTGGATTGATATACCTCTACGCTTATCATCACAAATTATGCTTTAAGCAAGGACCTAACGCATTAAGGTTTAATCACAAGTCATTTCGAGGATTGCCTTTGATAAATCAGGTAATCTCACTGGTTTAAGCAAGAAGCGTATTTTTTTTCCTAGAAAGAATTCATCAGATTCAATCTGCTTCTTTATACTTTCAAATGCTGTTACTAACAATATCCGAGCGGTTTGATTTTGTAACAGTATCTCTTTAGCAGCCTTAATACCATCAATTTTTCCGGGTAGCTTATAATCTATTATAACAAGATCAGGAACATACATTTTATAATCCAATAACGCTTCGTCGGCAATAGTTGATGTTACAACTACGGAATGTCCTTTTTTCTCCAAATAATCTCTATACAACAGAAGAATATCTTGTTCGTCTTCAATTATCATGACTTGCATGCTTAATCACGTGAAACTGTTAATACCTCTAAACCTAAGAATAGCTCCTATCTTTCCGAGACTTGCTAGCTGAGCCCCTTCTTCTGTTTTGCCGGAGATCACTTCTAGTTTAGAGCCAGTCAATATTGTAAGTTCTTCCAAATAGTCGACGATATCCTTCTCCGATATTTCGAAATCAATTGAGCCGCAAGAAGGACATGCCTTGGATAAAAGTTGCTGCCTGAGAGCAACACTTTGGGATCTCTCAGTGAAAATCGGCTCAATTTTTCCGCATCTTTTGCATTTTACCTCAAGTTCCAAATACGCGATATCATCTGTGACAATAACCATGTCTACCACCCCATTCTGAACTGATCTTACTACATCTTGCATACCATAAATTCCCAAGCCTTTTCCAGAATATACCTCGCTCATAAACTTCTTAACTATCTTTTTTTCTTCCATCAGACGATATTCAGTCATTATTTCCTGATCTTGGACTTTGTCTATTATTTCACGAACGCCTTCGTCGCCAGAATATGACGTGTCTAAGACAGCAATGATATTATTTTGTAATCTATAGTCAAGATATTCCTCTTTAAGAAAATTTTCTTTAGTCGGTCCAGGGCCCCCTACTACAATTCCTTTTACTTTATATTGGTCAATAAACACCTTTTGGGCGCGACCGCCTACCCTTTTATAATATTCATTTAAATCATTATCTCGGAGCCGTTCAAACCTTCTAGCAGACTGGCCACCCTGACGGTGTTTTCCTGCGACCCCAGATGTAAGAGAATCCACGGTCTCCCATCTATCACCAGTTAAAATACCAAGTCCAGATTCTTGTGTATCGATGGCTAGTATGCCAATGGCTTTATCGTCTTGCATCATATCTTTGAGGTGATCTATCCAAAAATGATCATCGCATCGATATAGATTAATTTGTATTGGCTTAGGTGGTATTACTGAATACAGTTCAATTTTTTCGTTTCCAAAACCCTTGTCTGTTGGGATAGCCCCACAGAATATAACTAACCCATTGTCAGGAGGCTCCTTGAAAAGTTTTAAATGCTCAATAGTTCTGCTTAGTGCGTCTTGCACATGGGTTCTAGTCAGGTCTGATTTAATGTTGGATGCTGTACCTGCCTCGTTTCTTAATTGAGCTATGACATCAAAAATTGGACGTCTGGGCGGAATGTATACTGTTACTAATTCAGTACCGTGTCCTGAAATGCTTGAGAGCTCGTTCAACATTCTGGTTAGCTTGTATCTCTTTACAGAATCCCATTTGGACTGGTTACTGGTACTATTCATCATAGGTGGTTAATGAGACTTGTATCCATGCAATATAAGCATATCAAAATTACTACTAAATATCCATAGCATGAGTGATGATCTATTTTCGTCAATATTCACAGCTGTTCTTGTTAATAAGGAGGCTTAAATAAGCATTTAATTATTATTCTCCTAAATACTTGATCAAGATTATAAGAGACCGCTTATGAAGACAATTAAAGCTAAATAAGAATGCTACCTAAACTTGAGTATATTAAGCAGGCTAGGATGAGGCTAGGTATTACCCAAAGGAAGTTAGCGACCCTGACTTCGATAAGTACTTCTATGATCAACCAAATAGAATCAGGTAGATGCAAACCAAGTTACGAAACTGCCAGAAAGCTCTTTGCAATTCTAAGCTCCTTAGAGGGACAATCATCAATGAAGGCGGGAAACATTTGCAGTAACAAATTGATCTCTGTAGAGCAACATGATACACTTCATAATGCTATTGAGAAGATGAGAAATAATTCTATAAGCCAGATACCGGTATTCGACGGCCCTCGTGTTGTGGGTATGCTGACAGAAGATGGTGTTGCAAAAAAAATTATAGAACAAGATGAAAAGAAAAATATGACCACACTTATTTCATCGGTCATGGAGCCTCCTCCTCCAATAGTAGACGTCTCAACACCAGCCAAGGCCCTAGTTCCCCTTGTCAGATTTGCAAAATGTGTTCTAGTAAGCGATACAGGAAATGTGATAGGTATCATTACCGTGACTGATACTTTAAAAATGGTCGAATGACATGAATCATTCTTCGAGTTTTTCCAGTCCTATACAACAATCTGCCAGCTTAATGCATTCGGAGCAGATATTCAACTGAGTAGCAGGAGAAAGATTTTTTTCACACAAAGCGCATTGCCTTTTTGTGATCGATGTCTCTGTAGCTACTCGTTTTTTACTCATAACGTCCATCATGAAAACATTGTTCAAATGTATATTTGAATACTTCTATTATGGTTAACAAAATGAACCCAACAAATTGGTCCCATTGCAGCAATAACGTTCCACTGCTCATCATTTTTGGTATACGCATAGGAGAATTTTGGTAGAATCAAATACTAAATTACATGGCTCAGAAGAAGAAATCAAAGACTATCGAAGCGATTATGCATGCTATAAGGC
>JBKPEX010000098.1:0-2855 GCA_046728625.1 Thermoproteota archaeon | reverse complement strand
AATTAAAGACAAACCATTAGTAGTGGTCAGCCTATGGTTATCGATCTATCTCTGAAAGGAAAATCCGGAAAGCGAGGTTTAATGTTTGTTTCTTATTACGGAAGGACTCGGGCTTTTATCTCTAACTATAAATCATGGCATGAATATCAAAATCAAGGTAAAATTACAGAAATTGCAATGTCACTTATAAGCCATGAGACATTGCATTTGACAATAAATAAGTTCTCGCTTTCAGCATCAGCAAAGTTAGATAATTTATTCGGTAGATCAAGTAGTTGGGAAAATTATAGACATGGACTCGGTGACATTGACATAGCTGGTAATATGTATACAACCCATCTAAAATATGCTAGGAAAGGACGTAAAAAGAATACTAAGAGTAGGTCAAGAACTGTATCCTTAGTACATAAAAAGAGAACATAATAGGCGGCTAATACACGCCCCTCCGGATATTTGAAAGGCAAAAATTCGCATATATATCATAATGCAACTATATCCAGACCGAATTAAAATTGCAGTCTATCATCAACTAATTTATTTACGTCGGCTTTCTATTACCTGAGATCAGCTAAATCGTCTACTCCTAGAAATCCTCTCGGGGCAAGCGGTTTTCTTCCATTGAATCCTTCTTCTTTTCCATGCCAGAACTTAATTTCTGTTTCACCGGTCTTCCAACATAGCCATACCTCTTCGTTAAATCTTAACGAGGGAAAGTCGAGTAAACCTTCGTCAACGCTCTTAATAACGATGCCCATATCTTCAAGCAATTCTATTGATTTATACAGATTTGTTACTTCCCTGTTGAGCTCCTGTTTTTTTTTAATAAAACTTTCAAAACCTGACCCACTTTCAATTATATTTTGAAGCTCGTCTTGAATCAAAACTACCCTTTTTTTTTGAGAAAGAATGCTGTGGAACTTCCTTTTAACTTCAGGCAAGACTTTATTCGCGTCTTGTGGCGTATATATTGTGAACATGGAGCAAGATTTCTTTAGAGCTATGTAATTTATTTCTTTATAGCGGAGTATGACAGAGTATTGAAGCCTTAAGCATAGCTCAGCACGGGCTAGTACTATACCCAGATCCATTTCTAAAAATGAAATATGGAATTTGAGTGGAGATGCCGTAGCTTGATTATCATGAAAAGGTTCTAGAACCCATATTCTTTTTTTGCTTTATATTTGGTAATCGACACCTAACCCTTAAATCTTGGTCTGCTCTAATTGTTTCAAATTCAATTGAAACCTGTGTAAATAGATGTGAATATTGTGAACGATACTTATGAAAAGAATGGTAACTCTAATAATTTAACATTAAAAGAAATAGAGTACCTAATCAATCCGTTCCAACTCTTCAAAAATTTTTACAATCTCTACAAGAAATCATTCATTTTAGAATCTCTTGTTGGGCCAAGGGAGCTATCAGAAATGACGGTAATAGGATTCGATCCGGAACTAGTAGTCAGCTGCAGCGCCACAAAATTTAGTGTGTTTAAGCACGATCAAATAATTTACAAGGCTAAGGTGAAAGATCCTTTGCAACAACTAAAGGAATTTTTAGCGAACATCAAGGATTTTAGGTTCAGATACATAGGAGGAGCAGTAGGATACATCAGCTACGATGCGATAAGATTCTGGGAAGATCTTCCATTAATGGATGAATCCAAAAATAAAAAAGGTTTTAATTTAATGGAATTTGGGATTTATAGGGATGGACTACTTTTCAATCATAAAGATAAAAGAGGCTTTTATTTCTGTACAAATGAAAATTCTCGATTTGATATTGTTGCAGAACAATTAAGGAAAACTGAAGGTGGATCTGATACTAATCCAACTGAATCGTTTGCATACTCTAGACCTATTCCGAATATCAAAAAACAGGATTTTATCACTATGGTCAAAAAGTCACGCAAGTTACTGTATGACGGAGACATTTTTCAAGTGGTATTATCTAAAAGCCTTAAATTTAATGTAAAGGGCAATATTTTGCGAATCTATGAAAGCTTGAGAGAAGTAAATCCTTCTCCTTATATGTATTTTCTGAGCATGAATGATAGGTGTATCATTGGATCCAGCCCAGAGATGCTCCTACGTATCACCGGAGATTATATAGAAACATTCCCCATAGCAGGTACACGACCAGTAGTTAGAAATGAAAAAAGGAACCAAGAGCTGCAACGCGATTTACTTAATGACAAAAAAGAGATCGCAGAACATACTATGTTAGTAGATCTGGCAAGGAATGATATTGGAAGAATTTGCAAATATGGATCTGTCGTAGTTTCTGATCTGATGAATGTTAAACGTTTCAGTCATGTGCAACATATTGTATCCCATGTAACCGGTAGGCTCAGAGATGATTGTGATTCTTTTGAAGCTATCAAATCTCTGTTTCCCGCAGGTACCGTTACCGGTGCACCAAAAGTTCGAGCGATGCAGATAATCGACGAGCTTGAGCCCGATCTCCGTGGTCCTTATGCTGGGGCACTGGGTTATTTTTCATTTAATGGATCAGCCGATTTTGCTATAGCTATAAGGTCTCTTTTCGTGAAGAAGAACAAGGCATACATTCAATCGGGAGCCGGGATCGTAATCGACTCAGTGCCATCAAAGGAATGGACTGAGACTGAGCATAAGGCGAATGCTCTATTATCGGCTATTAAAAAGGCTAAGATTAATGGCAAACAAAAGGATCAAAGAACAAGGCAATATAAACAATAGAATATCGGAAACCTGATTAGACCTTACGGTGGACTGTCTGCAGGGCATTGGTCCAGGTAAGGGTTTATTACAAACTCAGTGGAATCGACAAGCAGGAGAACACTAAAAACTAGTGAAATACTAAATCAGTTCTCA
>JBKPEX010000356.1:0-7341 GCA_046728625.1 Thermoproteota archaeon | reverse complement strand
GTGCAGCTTTAAGAGGGCTATGGTGGTGGATCATTCCTCCTGGACTGATGATAGCCGTTACTGGTTTGGCATTTGTTCTAATAGGAAATGCTCTGGATCGCATAGTAAACCCAAGAAGGGTGAAATAATTATAATTACTTGCTCAAGATGACCCTAAGTTGATTAAGGAAATGGAATAGATATAAGGTGAATTAAGACGTATATTCTAGTAATACCCTCAAGGATTCTGATCTAGATTTGTTATTTTAGGGTTTCAAAATATAAGCAATGGCAGTATTTTGCCATATTTTTTGCTTATACAATCTTTATATTCCTCTATTTTTCACATATTTGGATACGTCTTCATCCATGCAACTTACTAGACTAATATGATATCTATCAACTACCAACTAAACATATCTTAATCGAAAAAAGAATAACATATGACACATCGAAATTGCTAAATCCAAGAACCCCGAATTAAATTTTCTCATCAACAACATGAGATAAGATCTTTAAATCCATATCATTTCCATTTCTGTCGAAAGCACCTATTGTTGTGTCTTTGTAGGGATAGCTGATTATTACAGATACAAGGCCATAGTAGTTATTCAAATCTGCAAGTGAAGGCTTATTTGAACCTCCAGGATGTGAATGAGCAGTGCCTATATATGAAAGATCAAACGGAAGCTCATAAGTAGGGAATCCAGAATAATATGGACCGTGTGAAGAAAATGGAGGTATAATCAATCCTTCAATAATGATTTGTTTTTTCTTGCTTTTCCCCTGCAAGATTAATATTCCTTCAGATGGGTGCCACATCTTTGCATATGATATTATACCATCTGCTGCTTGTCGTGTAATCACAACCTGCCTTTTGAGGACTCCCTCACCTTTTTCTGTATCTCTATTTCTGAAGAAGAGCACTACTGAAATATTACTAATTCTTTTATTTTAATATTCATTGATAAGCATTTAATGATTCAATGAAAATGTGCGGGAATGCTTTTAACCTGCCTTTAAAAGGATTAACCTCTTCCTCTTACTTTTATTTTAATGTTCTTTTTTACTTATTGTTTTTGCATGTGTAGATGAAGCACAAATAGAAGCTGTTCATTCGCTATACAACTGATAACCCAGCTCTTTTGTACAAATACTTTAGCGTTGAAGTTTGCATGTGTCCAATAATCAGACCATAATATACATAGTATGCAAAGTACAAACTAAGACTTATCAATATTAGTATAATACGGTATCTTGGTTATGCTGTATCAAATTGTCCTTCTCTATTTCCTCTACCTCAAGTGATTATAAGAAGTTGTGTTAATGTCCAGGCCTTCTAATCTCAAATTTCCATTAGATTATTATAATGAGGTTGGAGTATTAAGGAGTATACAAACTATTGAGAAATATGAATAAAGGTTGTTGGGACGCAGGAACATATGATCAAGTTTCACGTTTAGTTCAATACAGATGGGGCAAGCAAGTACTTGAATTGAGAAAATGGCGTGGAGATGAAGTCGTTATGGATGCTGGCTGTGGATCAGGGTTGCTCACAAAACAGTTAGCTAAAAAAGCCCCAAGAGGAAAGGTCTATGCTGTCGATATTGACTCCAATATGATAAAACAAGCAAAAAACAACCTTCAATACTTTGATAATATTGAAATAATGCAGTCTAGTTTCACTGATATAAAACTTCCAAGAAAGGTAGATGTCATTTTCTCTAATTCTGCACTCCATTGGGTACAAGACCACAGAAAGGCATTTCAAAACTTTTGGGAAATGCTAAAGCCGATGAACTATAGCGATGATATTACCGATGTAAGCGTCAGCGATAATAGCAATAATAATACTGCTGGCGGCGGCCAATTATTAATCCAATCTGGCGGGCATGGCAATCTACAAAAAATCATCACTATATTAGAACAAATTACACACTTAGATCAATTCAAAGAGCATTTCACAGAGTGGAAACAACCATGGTATTTTGCCAAGGCTGAGGATACTAATAAATTGCTTCAAGAAATAGGCTATGTAAATACAGAGGTATACTCTAGTAGTGATTCTGTAATTTTCGCAAATCGCCAGATTTATTCTAAATTTGTAAAAACAGTAGTATTGAAATCTTACTTAGATTACCTATCGCAAGACAATGATAGTGGGGATGATAGGATTGACAAATTAAAGGCTCTGTTTTTAAAGTTGTTTTTAGATGAAGTTAAAAAATGCAGTAATAAATCAAATAGACGCTGGTTCTTAGATTTCGTTAGGTTAAATATTATTGCTCATAGACCCTAACCATGTGAGGTTGTGAATTCTCACCAATTTCTAGATAACATGGCCATGTCAAGATATGGTTATATTGACGAATATAAGAAGCTGATAGATGTTCTAAAGTTAGCATTAATAGAGTGTTGGAAAAATAATAGATGATTCAGAATCATCTACAATGCAAAAGATAGCAGCAATAGGAGAAATTAATGAAACTATTGTAAGATTACACTCAATGTATCAATATTTGCTTCAGATGACGACTACTGCAGACTTACAATACTCAGGGACTACATGAAAAAGATGAAGAATATGACATATCAAGAGATCCACAAGCAAAGTTTTAGATAGTTGACCATTTACTGTGGCTAATGATGATATAAGGTTTGTAACACTTGTTGCAGGAGTAGTATCAGGAAGTATACCAGGTACTAGAGTTAATTTTCGATTTTATGGATATTTACCTCAACATAACATTAAAACCTACCTTACATATCGATGTCAAATTTGAACCACATACATTTGGGACCATAGTGTTTCGGTTCTAGGTAGATAAAGAGAAATGGATTTAATCGAGTTTTTACTTAGTTATACAACATAAAATCCAGCATGTATACTTCGCTTTCAGACCTTCAAAAAAAGAGATTGACTTAAAAGTATTCCAGGAGTACTGGAGGTATAGCTTTTCACAAAGCGGGCTGATGTATACTATAAGGCAATGCATAACGGTTCGTTTGATATAATAAAATTCTAATTTAACAGGAAGTAAAATATGGGAAAGGATTTAACTATTATGATCTTTACTATTTGTCTACTTATGCTAGATAACAAAGAAATCCTATGACTATTGAGAGTATTGATTTTCCATTTTGGTTACGCTTTGCGCACTTTATCAATTTGATTTTCATTACTTTGTTAATTCGTAGTGGTATAGAGATACTTGGCGCTCTTCCAAAGTTTTACTTTAACGATGATGCAAGACCAGGTAGCGAGTGGATTAAATTTACAAGGAAAAAAATGCCCAAAGATAAATTGTGGACATCGCTTGATGAAGAAGAATCATTATCATCTTGGATTGCTTTACCAGGACATAAAAACCTCGGATTAGCAAGGCACTGGCATTTCTTTTCAATGATTTTTTGGTTCGCAAATGGAGTTGCATATTACATCCTATTATTTACAAGCGGCGAATGGACCCATTTAATTCCTGTATCTTGGAATATTTTTCCTGAAGCAGTTAAAGCCGCAATGACATATGCTACCCTTCATTTTCCACCTCCAGGCGATCCTTACAATCCGTTGCAACAGCTAACATATTTCGGAGTTATCTTTTTGCTCGGACCTTTCATGATTTTAACAGGAGCTGCCATGTCACCTGCAATCGCTGCTCAATTTCCAAGGTTTCAGAAAGTCTTTAGAGGTCGTCAAACTGCTCGAAGCCTTCATTTTTTGGGATTGTGTGCATTTATTTTATTTATCATTGTTCATATAATGATGGTAACTGTTGAACGCTTTCCAGAAAATATGGGCAATATTGTGTTAGGAAATGGAGGAGAAGGTACAAGTTTAGGGCTAGCTGTTGGTCTCTTTGCTCTTTTAGTAGTAACGGTTGTAATTGTACATGTTTGGGCCACAGGTATATCGCTTAAGAGACCAAGACTCACTCAGAACATATTGGACCGAATTATAATGCCAACAAAGCAGATTTTATTTAGTAAAGCTAAATCCAAACAGCAATTCTACAGATCGGAAATTTCACCATTTTTTCGAGTAAACGGTCTTCCTCCTGATACTAAAGAATACAAAGAACTTGTAGAAAAGAACTTTGCTAATTATAGTCTTAAAGTTTATGGACTAGTCGAAAGTCCTTCTGAATTTTCCCTTGCTGATTTGCATTCAATGAATAAACAGGTACAAATTACAGAGCATTTTTGTATTCAAGGCTGGACTGCCATTGCGGAATGGTCAGGCGCTCAAATGAGAGATATTCTTGCGTTGTGTAAACCCACTCAGGATGCTCGGTACATTGTATTTCGATCATATCAAATTACAGATGAAGATGAATTTTATGAGGTAGTAGATATAGATCTTGCCAAGCATCCACAAACAATTCTTGCTTACGAAATGAATGGTGAAACTCTTAAAATACCTCATGGAGCTCCACTACGATTAAGGGCAGAAACTCAATTAGGATATAAAATGGTAAAATGGATTCGATCAATTGAATTTGTAGCCGATTATAAAAATATAGGAATGGGACAAGGAGGTCATCGAGAAGACCATATGTATTACAGCAGAGGTGCTGGAATTTAGGTAATTATTCTTTATTATTGTTATCGCAAATGCTAGAATGTATAAGAATAATAAAATCAAGGATATTGTAAATAAAGATGATATACAGTAACAATGGTACTGCTAGCAACAACAAGTCCTATTCTTATTCTCATCTTCAACAAGACTCCTCATTATTAAAATCATTTATTTCCAAAGCAGAAAAATTTATGAAAAATACAGAACAGCAGGTTTTACAAGGGCTTAATCCAGGTGGAATTTATCAAGCAATATGGTGCAGAGATGCATCATTTATACTTAGAAGCTGGTTTCACTTAGGAAATATCCATGGATTATTACAACAACTCTCGATCATATGGTCTCATCAAATAGCCCCCGGCAAAGAAAAAATTATTTATGGAAGAGGTTCGCCAGAAATGGATTATAAACCCACTGTTGCAAAACAAAAGGAACAAAAGAAGTTTGAAGGAGCGCTTCCTACAACAATATATCAAACGGGCTTCTCTGAAGTATATGGACTAAACCCAGACATAGATTCTACAGCCTTGATGATATATACAACATCTTGGATTCTTGCCAAAATCATAAAACAGGAAAAGGACAATAGCAGTATTAAAGATTCGTCCAATACTTCTTCTTCTTCTTCACCACATTCATCTTCAACATACGACAAAAAGACACCGTCATTCTCTGAAGCAAAATCAATGACAAAGTATCCTGCTGTCATAGATTTTGTGGTTCCGTGCATGTCTAATGCAGTTGATCTTCTTGCTAGTAGAGATATTGACAATGATGGGCTATTAGAGCAGAATCATAACGAAGACTGGATGGATACTGCACTTAGAGCTGGTAAGATAGTTTACAGCCAAGCATGCTGGATACTTTCTCTTAACTGCTTTTCATATTTGTTATCAGAACTTGGCAAACATAATGAGGCTGAGAGAATGGCTAGATTAGCTGATAGAACAATAACTGCAGTGGAAGAAAAGCTATGGTCAGAAGAAGATGGTTGTTATATTGATTTTCAAGAATCCCATCATATTGGTGGGCCTTACAGAACTCTAACTCAGGATGTTTCACTTTATTTAGTTGCCATTAGCGAGAATACAAATAGTGATAGTCTTAGAATCCATCATAACATGGATGGTGGTAGTGATCTTAGAGATAACAGTATTAGCAATATCAGTAGTGGAGAAAAGATAGGTCACCGACAACAGTCAAGCCACCCTCTAAAACAGCAAAAGGATAATTATCCACAAGGAAATGATCTCGAACAACTTTTAAAAAGAGCAAACAGCACACTCGATAATATTCGAAAGAGAGTATGGCTAGACAATTGGCCTGCAAATGTAGAGGCTTTGTTAAAGAGATCAGGGCCTTGGCATCTTAAACCATATTTTTATCATAACAGAACTTTTTGGCCATGGATAACTGGAATGGAAATGTTGGCTAGAAGTAGATTTAATAGAGTTGAAGAATGTAATATCCTTCTTTCGAAGTTGGCCTCAAAAGACGACTTGCATATTTTAACATTCTATGAATGGGCAAATCCAAAAACAGGTAAAGGTGGAGGATCATATCCTTTTAGAACAGGGATCTGTACTGTCAGAATGGCTATCGATCATATCGTTAGTGCATTAGAACAAAATTCGACAGAAAAAGCATGATCTATCTACATATAATCTATATCTATCGCCATTAGGTTCTTTTATAAAGATATTATATTTACAGATTAGCTAGGTAAACCGTTGTAATTTACTATTAATTGATATAATAATGTAATGAATAAATTCCTGAAATTAAAATGATATTATTATTATATCACCAGATAGATAGTTAGAAGTAAATCAAAACAGGATATAGGACAACAATTCTTTTACATAATCCTTATATTATCATACCATCTAGCCTTAAGTACCACTTGAAAGGATCTATCTGGATGCTAGACGAGAATTTGAAATTGTTCTATAAAAACTACATACCATTATTAATAGTGCTGATATCTTCCTCGTTGATACTCTTTGCATTAAACTCTTTAGCTTCTCCTGTTCTTGCACTAGAAAGTGATCAAAAACCAGGCATAAATGCCGCAAAGATTTATCAGACCCACACTATGATCTTGGGAAATAATATTAAAAATCTTGTAATACTAATACCAGATGAAGCTCATGAATCTATGAATCAGCAGAAAAGTCAGCTGCCATTAATAAATCAGCCATATGTTCCTCAAAATGCAGTAGTCAATGTTGGCACGACTGTTACTTGGTTTCATGCAGATGTGGATCATAAGCATACAATTACATTAAATGACAAGAATTCAGGCAATAATATATTCAAGACTAAGCCTTTCGTATTCAATACTGCTACGCAACCTTTTACATTTAATAAAACCGGATCTTTTGAGTATTTTGAAAAGAATGTAAATAACCAAGATCCGAAATTTGTAATGGAAGGCACAATAACTGTTGTGAATCAACCTTCACCTTCTTCTTCTTCTTCTTCTTCTAATGCCAATGCTGATCAACAGGTTTCAAATGTTACGGGTAGTACTAGTTCATCATCAACAACATCAGGAGGAAATATTGATACGGTGGGTACGTACATGGTTCCAGCAAAGGATCTTGATAAAGATACCGCAGAGTTAAGGAAAGGAGGACTCTCAGTTGACAGCACATTTACATACAAAGATGCAAGAGGGGGTCAAAAGGGAACTGGACCAGAACAAGCATTAGTAGTATGGACAAGCTCTGGAATGGATTTGGATAAAGTGATATCAGTCTTAAAAGAGGCCACACCTA
>JBKPEX010000112.1:0-1093 GCA_046728625.1 Thermoproteota archaeon | reverse complement strand
GATAGATATTATACACAAAGTACACCCACTTTGATTTGTATATGAATAAACCAAAATAAGAAGAATTAAATTTTTCCAGCAGTCTTCTTAACAAGTTACAATAGGCAAATAAAAGAATCCATAGAGTATAGGTTGTAATTTGCTGAAGAAAAATCATCAATTAATTAACGATTAAACTTGATAAATCGAATACGCAAATCATGATCTGGTATAATTACAAATCAACGGCGGCAGCATTATAACGCAATCGAGCAAGGATCTTCCCATTCATGTTAGTAGTAGCTAAAGTTAGCAAGTTATTAGTTCATTTATTCTGCGTATAAGTTCATCATTTTCAACTGGCTTACGGATAAAACAGCTCACATCGTGATTCACAGCTTTGGACTCGTTTGAATATATTTCACCAGCCGTCAGAAAGCAGGCCTTCACGTTTGCGTCTATTTTTTTAATTTCCTCATATAATTGAAAACCATCTAGCTTAGGCATTTTTATATCCAAAATCACTAAATCATAAATGTTTGATTGGAAATCTTTTAACGCCATCTCGGGATCAGAATAGTTGTCTACTTCGAATCCATTTATACTCAAAAGTATTTTTAGCGTAGTATTAATATCCTGTTCATCATCAACAATTAGAATCCGTGGTTTTTCTTTCTTATTTGAGATCAATTTACTCTATCCATTCTCTTCATATCTGATTGTGTTAATTGGCGCTGCTCACTTTTGGTTATTATCGGCATCATAAATGCAAATGTAGCTCCTGCTTCTTTGTCATTGAATTCATTTTTATTATTGGCAGCCCATATCTTGCCACCATGAGCCTCGATAATTGATCTGGAAATATATAGCCCAAGTCCAGTCCCAGAAAAAGATTTTGAAGCAAACTTTGTAAATAGTTTAGGCAATATTTCCGAATCTATTCCGCAACCTGTATCTTTAACAGTTATGATTACATAGCCGTTATATTTTTCCGCATTTTGTTGCCCTGGGTCTTCTTGTTTCTTCCTTGCAGAGACTGTTATATATCTGTCTCTTATACACATCTGACGCTGCCGACGAAACGGTCTATGTGTAGATATCGGTGGTCGCCGTA
>JBKPEX010000114.1:0-5042 GCA_046728625.1 Thermoproteota archaeon | reverse complement strand
ATTAGGTACCATAAAATCATACGCCAACAATCTTGGTGACTAGTGTTTGGTAACGAAGCCAATAATAGCAGAAGTTTGCTTTATCAGTTGAGCTTATTCCCACAAAATGATATCCTCACAAAAGAAATAGAATCGTGGACTGGATTTGCAGACAGTTTACCTGCTGAAGACTACAGAAACCTATTCAAAAAGATGTGAAATGAATGCTACAAATATTCTGTTGCAATTAATGATAAAGGTGAACCTTTTCCAGCTGAACCCTTAATCATGGCTTTATTATTATTACAACAAAAAATGGTCGATTGGCTACTATCTCAAACTTATAAAGAAGCATTAGAGACATCATATTCATGACTATGAGGTTAATTCACATCACGCGGTATGAACTATACCTAAGGATTCCTAAGAATCAGGCTTTTAAGGACCCAAGACCATCCTAGAATAAGGATATCGATACGGCTTCTTTTATTATGTTAACCGATTCAGTAACTATAAGAAGAATTAACTATTCTTTTTACTCTATCTCATGTGGGTTTTGTTGCGATGTCTCGATGGTGCGGCTATGGAAATCTGTCAAAACCCATTCTTTAATCCATACACATTTTGCTGGACTGTAAGGGCTCGTCTCGTCTTCAGATGAACACAAATGCTGATAAGTACAACTAAAACACGGTGCACCTTCTATACTTGTTATTTCTATGGGCTTTTTAGTAAATTCTGTAATATCTTGGGATTTTTTTATAAGTAATTTATATGTCCATCTCCCTTTATATAGGATTTTCTCCCTAGATATAAGAGACTGCTTTTCCAAATTTCCGACAACTCTGGAACCATCTCTGCTATCAAGAGAAAACACTTTACACAGTTCCGTTTGGAATATACCATTCTCACCACTTTTTAAAATTGCTGTAAAGACCTGATCTACTAAATCGCTTTTAGTTTTAACTGAAATTTTCGTTGGATTAATTATTTCTGAAGACAAAACACTACATACTTTTTATCAGTTATACATATAAAAATCTTGATATTGTATTAAAATGTCGGCAGGCTGTTCCCAGAAATCAATTTTATGAAAATGAGTAATAATCTGAGTATCATATGGCAAGGCCTACCTTAGCACCAGCAATTGTTTTTTATTCCTATTGTTTGCAGGGTCTCCACCATTATACTTAAGTTCCAATGTATGAATGCGTATACATAATGCGGTCACCGGGATTTGAATTCCCGCTTTGCCTATAATTAAAACAAAGTCCCGGGTTACGGGCTGTCCTCGCATTTGATACGCATGGAAGGCCAGTGTCCTAACCAAACTAGACGATGACCGCCTGTTACTGTAGTCGAGCATAAAGTGGATATTAAATCTTAGCGTTATAAGGAACAGGAAATAGGTTACATTGAACTAATTATTTTTTCACTATCAACGTGTAAATTAGGAGGATAAACTAATTATCTCTTACGAGCTTAAACAAGCAAAACAATTACAATCTACAGGTGAAATTTGACAGTCAGATAGCAATGAGAAATGCTTTATTCTACAGTGTATTAGATCGATTAATCATCAATATTGAATAAGATTTGTATGACTAATTTCTAATAACAAGAACAAGCAATCAAGTAATAGATTGCCTATTTCTTGGTCTTATACTTGACGTATCCAGATATCAATATGTTGAATCTAAATCTATCCAGGATCGCCTGATATATTAGAGAAGAAGGATCAGGAAGACAATATATAATGTGATATTTAGAATCCACTATTCTTTATCATTCCCATGAAACATACGATTAAGCAGCGTGTCTATAGCTTTATCTTTTACCTTTTTTTTATAATACACCATTCCTTTCCTTGGAATATCTATTTTTCTGTCCTCCTCTACCTCATCAATAGGTCTATTATCTGGCACTCCTTCAAATTGAATCATGTATCCTTTTAACTTAGAAGATATTATCGAATCGTAACTATCCCTTTGCCACACAGAACCAATAAAGTACATATACGGAGGATTAATCCTGGTCTTAATCATATTCAAAATACGGTCAAAAGCTTGCGCTATATTTTTTGGAATAGAATCTACCGTTATTGTTGTATGATCAATTCCTGCATTTATCAGCTCTCTTCTTATATTATCTGCGCTCTCTCCATTTGAAAAAACTACGATCATAGTTTTATGTTTGTCAGGTTTGGACTGGATGGTGACTTTAAATGTAGCTATACATGCCTTTATCCGCTCCTTTATGTAATCAGGTAATTCACTATTGGTATTTTTACGTCTGTGTATAGCATATAGAATAATTAGGTTTCCGTCTGTAAAGCGATGATCTGACATTCAGTATCTACGTCAATTGTGAGTTTACATTTATACATTCCGTAAAAGGTCCACGTGTATCAAGAACCCGCATGTGTGGCCAGTACATATGATTATCTTTACAGTTAAACTATATGATAAGCGATATTATTATGGATATACATTTTCCTGCTCGCAAGTTTCTTTTCTTTTGTGTCTTAGCATGAGATTCATTTCCTCTGTACAACTAACAAATTTTTCTATTATTATGCTATTTATAAGGGATCTCAATTAACCACTGAGTGTTTTATACGGTATTTCTATTCTCATATCTTCCTATGATATTGATAAAATTAAATTCCTGCAGACACGAATAATAAATATACTAGTAGTAGAAATAATAATAATCTACCAAGATGCTATTTTCTTTGGAGTAGAAAGTTGTCTTTCCAGCTCGTCTACCCTTTGTACTGTTTCTGGGTTCAAACGTAATTCCGAGAAAGATTTATCATGTCTAATTTTTTTCATAACCTCAAGAACTTCATCCATAGTTACACCATGTTTTATATCATATTCTATCTGTTTAGTACAGCTTGAAAGAGTGCTATATTTCTTAAAATTACGCTTTTCAAATGATGATGCGTCTGGAGATATCCCTTTTATATAACGGATGATTACCTTTTCGACATGTTCTAAATGCCATTCTTTCATTGCAAAATTGTTAGGTTTCAAGTGTGATCTCTTCTTTGATAAGAGAATTGGGTATATAATCTATTATCGTTTTATGCCTTAGAGTTTTTTATATTTTTAGGAATATAGTCTGAAAGATTAATTTTTTCTTCACCAGGAATCTTTGCAATGCTAAACCTCTCTTTAGGTTTAAGTAAAGTTGCTGTTGCATCAATTCCTACTTTTGTTGTAAGCAGATTCTTCTGATCACTTGAAGGATCAAGACTTGAACCTTTAACATTAGTAATTATCAAAAATCCTCTATCGGCTTGACATCTCGTGGCTATAGCATATTCTACTGCAATAGGATCTGAGGGTTCTATATCATCATCTACTACTATTGCTATCTTCAATGAAGGATGAGATGAAAACGCTGCCAATAGAGCATTCTTGGGTTCTCCCTCCAACCTTTTGCTTATTTGAATAACGGCATCCAACCAATTACTGCCTCCATTTGTTAAATGAACTGTTTTAGTAGTTGGAACAACATTTCCAACTTCCTCGATCATCTTCGACTCAACTGGTAAACCCATTAACAATCTATGCTCACTAAAACCTGGTAAAATATCATAATAAATTGCATTATTTCTAAATCTTATTTTATCAATTTCAAATACAGGTTGTCTACGCTTAAAATCATATGTTCTGAGCATTTCAACCATCCATTCTTCCTCCGTGACATCTCTAAGAATTCTGCCCTCCAATACAATTTCACTATGAGTAGGAATAAAAAGCTGTGAGTAAGTACTTTTGCTCAACGTAAGTGTGCCGTTAAGCAATGAATTTGCAATTAGCATTTCGTCTATACCATATGCGGCTTGGTATGCTGCTGCTATACTGACCGCAGGATGTACACCTATGATCACGGCTACTCTCAGATCTTCTCCGTGATCTTTAGCAAATGAAAAACATTTGTGAAGATGTCTACCTTCAACCATTCTGATTGCCATTCGTTTATCGTCAAGCCGTAACAATCTATGGGTAGACGAATTCTGATTTCCTCTCTCCTCATTCTTTGCAAAAACTATTGATGATGTAACATACGGTCCGGCATCCTTTTCGAAATGTGTAATCACTGGTAACTGCATTAAATTTGTTGATGAATTCTCATAAAATGGAGCATTGCTAGTATATAGCTTCTTTGGTTCAAATGTGTAGGCTATGGCTTCTCTAATATGTCTGTGAATTGATTTATCGTTCTTTGCTCTAATAGCGAGAGAGAATCTTCTTCTGGTACCTAAAATATTACAAGCTACTCTGATTTTGCTACCACTAACTTTTTCAAACAGAACTGCCTGTTTTCCTTCTAGCTTGCTAACAATTGATGCAATCTCAAATTTAGTACTAACATTTTTTTTTATTTTTAAAAGATCTTCTTCTTTTTCTAATATACTCAAGAAACTGCGAAGGCCATCATTCACCTTTTTAGTTTTCTCATTCTCTGTTGTCCGTTTCATTATTTTCTTCCCTAATTATGTTCAAGACTTCTCCCATAATTGCTTTCATGTCAACGAGATGAAGCTGTTTTTTATTATGGAAAGATACTATACATATACCATTTATCATAGAAGATACTCTTTCCGAGATCGTATTTACAAATACAGGGTCGTATTTGCTTGGAATTACTTTTGCTGTATTAACTTTATTCGAAGAGCTTATAGAAATAGAGATTGACCCAATTGCATCAAGATCTTCGGATACTGCAATAAAACATCCATTTCTAAACGACAAGTATTTTATAATAAAATTTCTGTTCTCTGAATTAACTGCCCTAACAACTATTATATCAGAACCTTTTTTTTGCATTATACTGTTACGGGCGGCTATGTACGAACAGAAATGGTTTTGACAATATGAGACTCTTGTATTTTCTTCCTAGCCCTTAATTTTGCTTTATACTTAAGGTTGCGTGGTTTTGTTCTTAGTCTATAGCCACAGCATGGACACCATAGTCCTTCCCATTTTATAAATATCTCACATATCTGACAACGTTTCTGCCCGCTAGCATAACGACCAGAACCGACTGGT
>JBKPEX010000128.1:0-8307 GCA_046728625.1 Thermoproteota archaeon | reverse complement strand
CTTTTTTCTTCAGGAAACACCTTATTGACGTACTTTGTGAGCCCAATGTATTGAACAATCAACGATGAAAGAACTACACCAAACGTTATGGTGCTAATCGTGTCTTTGAACTTGTTCTCAGGCAGTGATGCAACAAGGGCTACTGATATTGCTCCTCGCATTCCACCAAGCACAACTATGTGCCTCCAGACCATAGGAATCTTTTCTTTTGTAAATCTATTAACAGCGGCAAGGATCGGATAAGTAGAGCCTATCCTAGCAACTAATACTGCTGCAAATGATAAGGCAATTAAAGGAAGATCTTTGGCTATATTTACTATATTCATGCTTATCCCAAGATAAAGAAAAGCAATTGAATTAGCGAAAAATGCAATTATCTCCCAGAAGTTAAATACAGATAAACGCGTCTTTAAGCTCATATAAGCTTCCTGTCTTACTGTTCTGTTACCAAAATACAGACCAGCAACTGCCACTGCAACCAAACCTGAAAAACCTAAAGAATTTGCTGCTGTCACTGAACCAAAAACGGTTGCAACAGTTAACGCAGTCTCTGAGAAAGGATCATTCATTAGTGCATGCAGTCTGTGTGTCGCTGCAGCAATTCCTAATCCAACAGCACCGCCACCTAAGAACACGATGGCAAAGTGCTCTGCTTGACCTGCAATTAGGTTAAAGTGACTCAAGACAGGGGAATTAGTATTTGTAAATGGTGATGATAATGAGGATAGGGGGTTATCGATAGCGCTACTACTCCCAACAAACACCAGAGTAACGACAGATGAAAAGATTATCAGACCAGTAGCGTCATTAAAACTAGCCTCAAATTCCATTAATGTAGAGAGCTGTTTTGGTACCCTAACTCTTTTGAATATCTCTATCACAATTGCTGGATCAGTAGGCGCAATTAAAGCGGCAAAAGTAAAAGCAATAATAAAGTTCAACCCTGCTGCATATGTTAACAATGTACCAGCAACAATGGTAGCAAGGACTACACCTACAGTAGCTAAGAGTATAGAGGATATTCTAACAGCTTTGAATTCCTTATAATTTACTTTCATCATTGCCTCGAAAATTAATGGTGGTATTATCAAGTTGATAATTAACCTTGGATCTATTCTAAATTTTCCAGTATTTTCTATATTTAATAAACCACCAAAACTAATAAATGAAATTGCAATTCCGAATACTACGAGCACCATTGTATAAGGAACTTTAATTCTAGACGATACAAGCGCTGCTGCAAATATCATAAACAAGAATAATGGGATGATGTACTGGAATATAGGAAATATTTCTCCGCCGCTTTGAGAACCTTCAATTGTGGTCATCACAGCCTTAGCAGCAAAGACTATTGTTAATATTATATCCACAAATAAACGTTAGATTACGGCATGTTTTTATTTATTGTCATTTTAGTTCTCGTTAGTTAAGTTAAACATTTGATTTATCATTTAGCACTACGTAGCTACTCTGCAACTAGCAAAGGACTTTACTATTCGTAAATTCGTGTTATCTCTTTCCTCAAGCCTTTTTTCATAGCATCATTCTCACAGCGTATTCTTCTTGTAAAGGCACATTTATCCAGTAAACATAGAAATCGATCATAATTTGCAGTTGAATGTATAAGGATTTCCTGATTTCCTAAACCTAAAACAGCCCATAACACAATTATGACCGGATGTGATACTGATTTCGATTTATTGCAATAATAACTACTGTATAAAGTAAGTTATTCTATTGACTTGAAGTGAGATAATAACTTTCTAGGCTGCCATTGTACGTTGTCCATTAAAAAAGAAGTGAATAATTAAACTATACTTTGTTGTGACCTTATAACATGGCAGTGATGCAGTAGCCTCACTGTTATCAAATATCGTTTGCTATTCCAGGGTTCTCGTATAATTGTTGTACACATATTGTAAAGCCCACATGAGCACAATCTTCTGACTTACAATACCCACAAACTGGCACTCCACCTTTTATTTCGACCATAATTTCTCTAGATATATTACCG
Source organism: Thermoproteota archaeon (assembly GCA_046728625.1). Taxonomy (GTDB): domain Archaea; phylum Thermoproteota; class Nitrososphaeria; order Nitrososphaerales; family Nitrososphaeraceae; genus DASQQB01. Next base: position 6,293 of record JBKPEX010000128.1, on the reverse strand, counting down.
GACATACTATCAACTAATACTACATATTTTCCCTTTGCAAAATGCTTTAACGTTACTGAGTTATTATTATTGGAAGAGCTTTTTTCTTTAGAATTCAGCCACTGCATGAACGCTGTAGTGCCTTCATCCAAAGTATTGGATTTCATAATTTTCATATTAGAAGGATACTTTATCGATATCTAGGGTATAAGTAGTAGGATATATTAATGTAGCCTTTAGCCGAGGCAATCGACTAGACTGTAATATTTTTAATAATCAATAATTACAGTCTTGAAACTTAGTTGTTTATAAATAGAAAATCTAGCGATATTCATTCTAATACCCGTTTATGTTCTAGCACGGGTTATTAATAATAGTAATAATAATAATAATAATAATAATATACTAACCTCAAGGATAATTTCAAAATTGAAAGTCATGATGCATTGTTGAGCCGATGAAACACTCATTATTTGACATAATGTTCAATGTTGAACAGCAGCAATCAGCCAAAATTTTAAGTAGAAGGGAAGTGTTATAAGATATGTAGATCATACAAATGAAAAAAAAGCAACGACCAATTTATGATGATCAAACGTTAGAAAATATGAAACGTTATTTCAAAATTGAAAGTCATGATGCATTGTTGAGCTACATAAAGAAAAACGGTCTTGCAGTGGGCAACAAGGATGACGAATACTACTACAATTCGGACATTATAACGCATTATAAAGATTCTAATATCTAAGGTTATTGAGCGTCGATCATAGCATTAACTATTTTATTCTAATAGACCATGATATTGGAAGAATTAATTATAGTGAGTACCTGTGTAATTTCCATTGAATAGCTGGTCAGCTTTTTTACTCCAACATTTAGTCTCAGCTTCATCCAGTTTATCACTCCCACCTTCTAATGATCTGATAGTACAAGATTTTGCAATAATTATGATAATTGCAGCCGTAATGTTGGTGATCACTTACAAGTTTAGGCAGCCAATGGTAATTGGTTATATTATAGCAGGGATGATAGTTGGCCCTTATACACCCCCTTTCAGCCTCATAAGTAGTGTACAAACAGTAAACGTGCTTTCAGAGTTAGGAATAATTATGCTACTTTTTGTTATCGGTACTGAATTTCCAATAGCCAAACTCAAATCTGTAGGCAAGATTTCTATAATAATAGCACTACCAGAGTCGATAGGTACATTATTAATAATCTTTTTTGTTGCTCAAGCATTTGGATTTTCATTCTTTGATTCTATGTTCTTAGCATTGGCAATGTCTATTACAAGTACCGTAGTGACAGTTAAAATTTTGGAGGATCTTAACATAATAAGAGATCGCTCTTCAACTCTAATACTTGGAATATTAATTATTGAAGATATCATAGCTATTAGTGCTCTTGCTATCCTTCAGTCGGTAGCTGCAACTACTACTACTACTCAAAGTATTAGTGGTATTATTGGAATGGTAGAAGGTGTCAACAGTCAAGGAGCCTCTATTCTAAAAATAGTTGTTTCTATAACCATTGTAGGAGCTTTTATGGGCAGTATACTGATTTTAGGATCAAGATTCATACCTGCTATGCTTGACAAGGTCAGTAGAACTAATAATTACGAATTACTTCTAATTGTGATTCTTGGTTTGGCATTTGGACTGTCATTTGCAGCTAAAATTCTTGGACTATCTGTTGTAATTGGTGCTTTTTTGGCTGGGGTATTAGTTGCCGAATCAAAGAGTGCTGCCGTTGCCAGAGTAGTAACTATTCCCTTAAGGGATGTGTTTTCAGCATTATTCTTTGTGTCTATAGGTGCGTTGATGAATGTATCGGTTATACCATTGTTCATTATCCCAGCAATGATACTCATTTTAACTTCCTTTGCTTCAAAGTTTCTCATAGTTATTGGACTATGTACGATTAAATCAAAAATTGACGGCACTACTGCGTTAAGAACTGCATTTGGACTATCTGCATCCAAAGGTGAGATGTCATTGGTAATAGCGAAGGGCGGTCAAGACGTAGGGGCCATTTCTTCTTCGGTTCTTCCAATATTAGGTGTAGTTACTGTTGTAACGACTTTCATTGCACCTTATATAATTAAGTTAGGAAGTAAAATAAAGATTTCAGAATCAGGCTCATAATAGTTTTCTCAATCTTAAAGAGTAGTAATAATGGCAAACAAAAGGACTTAGGTAACAGTGATCGTAGAAAATTACCGATAACAGATGAAAACCAGCTATAAATTCTATTAATTATTAATTTAATACTTCATTTACTTTTCATTAAATATCATAGTCTGTAACATCGATATATAGGTAAAATATGTAAAGAAAATATTTTTACCGATAAACGATCTTCTTGCTATCTATGAGACTTTCCACTCAATCTCCCAGTCCAATGTACAAGATTCTGAAGTAACTGAGCCAAGAACTTTTTTGTATTCTCGTCAACTAGGTTGCCGCTTGCATCGAACTTATTTTGTGCAAATGGTACTATTACCTCTGGTCCATTGACAGGATACATATTCAGAAATACAAACATTTGACGGAGATGGTACTGAGCCCTAGCACCACCCAACATACCAATAGACGCACTTATTATAGCAACGGGTTTTCCGTCAAATGGATTATCCCCATAAGGTCTTGAAGCCCAATCTATGGCATTTTTTAGCACTCCCGGTACTGAATAATTATACTCTGGAGTAGCGATCAAAATAGCACTTGCTTCCCTTATTTTCGATTTGAACTCCTTTACCTTTGGAGGAATGTTTGCTTCAACATCTTGATTGAATAAAGGAATACCATCAATGTCAAAGATTTCTAGAGTTACATCTTCTGGCAGCAAATTCAGCGCAGCACGTAGAAGTGCTTTATTATAAGAACCTGACCTCAAGCTCCCTGCAAAACCAAGCATTTTCAACTTGTTTTCCAACTGTATTCAGTGATCAGATGGTATTATAATTGTTAAAATGGTGTCTTGAATGGTCAGAGTTATTGCATGTGAAAGAATGTTATTGCAATATTGGTGGTATGCCTCCTCTAGCGACTCTGAAGCACTAGAATGCTATTACTGCGAGCTTTTCTTTTATATACTAGCAAGAACATGAGTAGAAAATAGTTGAGCGAGACCTTTACATATTCAGGACTATATTAGAGGTAGTCATTGTTATCCACCCGCGATAGACCGGATATACCATATTCTTCTGTATGTTCTCTAGCACTTTGTGATATAGTAATCTATAGTCTGATTATGACGTATCCAGCAAATAGAATTTTTAAAATCTTTCTTGCAAAAATAAGACAATAAATTTAGGTATAACATTGGAAAGTACTTTTTGGTAAAAATTAAATTGGTTCCTTACGCTTTAATAATGCTTGATTAACCATTATTAAATAGTTCAGATCATACAACAATAATGACTATACAACAGTGCAATGATTGTAATAAGAAGGGGAAAAATGTTTATTGTAATAATTGTATAAAATCACTTGATTACTTTTACGTCTACAAATATAACGATAACTATGACAATAGGTTTGATAAAAGTCAGTTAATAGCTGCAATAAAAGCTTACACTTGGCATGAGGCTATAAACTATGTTAAGAATAGATTTTTGCCTCATCGAAGTAAAGAAGATCTGATAATAAATTGCGAAAAGGACTATACATATTTAGAAGAAAACAGATCTGGATCTGCTATTAATACAGATAATAAAGTAGAGGAAAACCGGTTTGGATATAAGATATATTTGAATAAAGAAGGAAATGAATCTCGTTCGGTCAAAGATAAAGATTTTTGGGATGTAACTGACGATACTTGTGTCACCAACAACAATAGTTTTACTGAGAATGTACATAGCGATACCAACAGGAAACAGCAGCAGCTGCTATAGAAGCAAATACATTAATCAATTGACAATCAATACTCCTCAATGATAACTAGATCAAATGAAGAGCAAAATAAACAAGAAAAGAAGAAAGATTAACGTCTTCTAGCCGTTATAGTGTGTGTCTTCTCTACATACCATCTGACTTTATCTTTGAAGTTCGACCACCATTCCAGAAATGAATCACTTGATTCTGCCTCGAATAATAGGAAACCATTGTATTCTGTTCCCCATGCATGATCGTATTCGCCTATTAGCTCTATGCCTGATGGCAGGCTATTTTTTAGTTCACGCCACTCTATATTCGCTTTCTGAGCATCATCCTTGCTCATTGTTTTGAATAGATAAAAGACCAAGAATGTAGTAGACACCATTGTTTATCACATAATTGGGTTCGTTATATATAAACAGTCAAATAATCATATCAAATAAATATCTCGAAGCAGTTTACCAGGCTAATATTGTGTTAATTAATATTGTGTTAATAAATTAAGTTTGGAAAAGCAAAGTGCAAGACATTTTGACATAATGTTAGGGTTTTGTTTGTATAAGACATTAAAGGAAAAACATCGGGAAGTCTTCAAGAGACGCATGTAATATAGTTGAAAATGGCAAATAACGAAAAAATATTACATTGTTGAGACATTGCCTATGTCGTCTCTGGTAAGGCATGCCTTACTATTAATCTATAATAAGAGATTTTAGCATGTATAATCATATCCGGAATTCATACCAAGTCTTGGTAATTACAGGGTTCAATTAATATTCTTTGTTTATTTTGGATAATGTCATATGCCATTACTCTTCTTAAATATCACTTCTACTATTATGATTTAAAATGGCATTAGGGAATGTGATTATTGAAGAAAAAGGTAAAATAACAAGTCAAAGAGTTGTTGATGTTAAAGGTCCTAATGTAGAAACATCCTTTGCAGCTACGGGAAGATACGTAGGAACAGATGGTATCGAGATTGGAACATATTCGACTGTTCTAAGAGAAAATGGAGTATTATACGGAGAAGGACAAGGAGTTATAACAACAACTGATGATAAGGAGATGGCAACCTGGACTGGTCAAGGAATAGGAAGAATTTCAAGTTCAGGAAAGACAAGCTTTCGCGGCTCGTTATTTTTTCGTACCATATACCCGCAGCCATCATCGTCTAGAAAACTATCAGTTCTTAACAATGCAGTTGGAGTATTTGAATATGAAGTAGATGAGATTGGAAATACTTTTTCCAAAGTATGGGAATGGAAATAACACTCTGATAATTATCTTAGCTCTTCTCTTTCGCTTGTATGTACTCTTCTCTCTTTGACTATTATTAAAGCGGTAATTATTATAAATGCAGCTTGGAATATTTCTATAGATATACCTAGTCCATTAACTGTTAATGCTCTTCCATTAGTAATTGGGTTTGGTACTCTTGTTATTATATAGAGAATCATTAGGACTATTGTGCCTGCTATCCCAATGTAGTACCATATTCTTCCCCACCGTTTTACCATAGGTAATATCCAAAATAACTGAGCTATTCCAGATATGATAAAGAATATACTGAAAGGCGAAATGCCTCTACCGAGTCCATTATACGCTAATACTAGATGCAATATTCCCGCTATTCCAGTAGTAGCTCCCGCTGCTAAATGATAGTATAAACTCTTATGCATGTGTGTTATTCCCTGTCTCTTTCTATATATACCGTATAAATTCATAAACTATGAATAAGACATTTTGGGGAATTTATTGTAGCGGTGGTCCAGTCTATGGGTGGAATTCAAGATAATATATATATACTTATAGGATATACACGCCTCTCAAAGATGCAAATCTCCATATGAAATATCCATGAACCTTCCGATATTACAGATAAATAGAGTGGGAATTGCGCAGGTGTTAACCCATTGTCTATCTAGTGGAAAGCAGCTGAAAAACGACTCATGCCCAATACAAGTAAAAATCCTACTGTATGACGGTCAATATTAACACTAAACTTGTGTCTATCTGGACGTTAGTAATTAATAGATTTATTCAAGAAGAGGATAACTACCACAAATATACGTGCGTATGGAGACAACCTTCTAGTTTAACTTTAATGTTCAACGTAAAGGTGATCATTATTAACAAAAGGTACAAAAATCATTGAAGGAATAGAAAATAGTAAAGTAATGCGAGAACTAATTAGACCAGATTATAACAGAAGGATAAATAATATGCTTGCTTATCTTTCATTAGCCCCGAATCTGATATACTAATACTCCGACTAATGTAAATGCTCCTACTATAGCTGCTATAAATACACTATTTGCAAATTGCGCTTGTGCTATTTGAGAACCTACGCTAGCTGTGAAGACAGCAAACACCAAAATAATGAAACCAATTAGGACAAACAGACCCAGTATTATTGCTCTAACATTGTTAGAC
>JBKPEX010000029.1:0-7882 GCA_046728625.1 Thermoproteota archaeon | reverse complement strand
TCTTGTCGTGTTCTTCCCTCACATGATGTAATCTATCTTTTTCATGAATGAATTGTTTTCCACAACCATCGCATTTTACGATCACATGATGGTGGATATGCCTAGCATGTTCAACTAATTCCTCATAATGTGAAAACTTTTTGTCACACTCATCACAGATGTTCCTTTTTCGGTGAAATATACCCATTATTCATATAATCTTAGTTTAACCCGTTAATCAAGTTTATTACGGCTTACTCAAGAGGTCCGATATAATACAAGATTCAGTGTGAGTTTCCTGATATCTTAATCATCTTGGATCAATGTGAAGTTCGCTATAGGGCCCTTTTAACAGCGAGCATGTTCAAAATCCACATACATACAACAGTTTTAGCATATTTATTTGCATGAATACGATCATGTTAGACAATAGTTAATGATAGTTTATGATTCGACTCTATACTTCAAAGCACAGTTTCCATCATTTTTTATAGATCCATGTCATATCATATATCAGTGTCAGAAGATCGTTATGAATCAACCAATTCGATGGATGATATCCTAAAGGAATTAGATAAAGAGAATGCTCGTATAATTATATCTAAAGACATACGAAGGTTTAGAAAAATAGTAACTGTAGTAAATGGTTTACAAGGAAGAACTGATGTTGAACTAATAACTAGAGAATTAAAAATGAAGGCTGGAACTGGAGGTACCTATAAGGATGGCCAAATTATTCTCCAGGGCGATCAACGCCCTTATGTTAAAGACATACTCATAAAAAAGGGATTTAACGAAAGATTAATCGAGGTCAGATAGAGTTTGCAGCTGGACAAACAAGTTAATAGATCTCCACTACTACTATCTATTCTATATTGTAGATCTATCGCCTATGTTTCAGGTCGCGATTGTGATTATTTCAATAAATTTAAGCTAATTTATCATTTGATCCGAATTTCATTTACGGATAGTGTCCCGATGCCGCACTTCGGTAATTAGCACGACATAGAGTTTCGTTTTGATATCTCTGGCATCCTAAGTAGATATAGTAACACTCTGTCAGTCTAATCTTCTGATGGACTTCGAAAGGGTTTTAGAATGGAAAGTGGTATTTAGAGGACTTTTAGCGTTTTATTCTACTAGAGTACATCTACATCATGGGGCTGGCTTTCAGTGTAACCAGCAGAAGTTATCTTGATGAATTCGGCATTTTGTTGCATTTCTGAAATGGTTTTCGATCCGCTGTAACTCAGACCCGATCTCAATCCACCTACAAGCTGCCTAATAATCTCTACCACACTGCCCTTATATGAAACCATGGCTTCTACTCCTTCAGGAACATAGTCATTTAGATCGTAGGATTCGTATACCCGCGAATCATCTTCTCTAAGTTTTCTTCCTAGATTGGCATAAAATGAGGCCATTCCTCTATACATTTTGTATTTTTTACCATTTTTAACTAGTGTTTTACCAGGGCTCTCATCAGTTCCGCCAAATAAACTCCCCACCATGACAGAACAGGCACCGGCTGCTAATGCTTTAGTTGCATCTCCAGAAGTTCTCACTCCACCATCGGAGATTACCGGAACATTATATTCTTTTGCGACTTTAACGCTATCTATTACCGCTGTTAATTGTGGAACTCCAGATCCAGTAATTACCCGAGTAATACAGATTGATCCTGAACCAACTCCTACTTTTACTGCGTCTACACCTGACTGAATGAGATCCTTGGCTCCGTGGCCAGTTGCAACATTACCTGCAATAAGTTCACAATTTGGAAAAGCTCTTTTGATCATATGGACAGCGTTGATGGCATTATCACTATGTCCATGCGCTATATCTACCACTACTATATCAGCTCCGGCATTTAAAAGCTCCTCAGTTCGTTCCAGAAAATCGCCTTTTACTCCAACTGCGGCTCCTACAATGAGTCTCCCTTTCTTGTCTTTAGATGCATAAGGATATTCCTCCATTTTTAATATGTCTTTGCTAGTAATAAGACCCAGTATTCGTCCCTTGTCATCAACTACCGGTAACTTTTCGATTCTATGCTTGTGAAGGATTTCTTTGGCTTGGTCTATGGTTATTCCATCTTTTGCGGTAATAACATGTTTTTGCATTACGTCCGAAACCTTGCTCTTACCATTCATCTCGAAGGTAATATCCCTGGTGGTAATAATTCCACTGAGTTTTTTTGTATCGTCTTCGATCACCAACAGACCTGAAACTCCAAATTCATTCATTATCTTCCTAGTTTCAAATACAGTTTTTGTTTTTTTGATAGTATAAGGCTGCTCAATCATCACCGACTCAGAACGTTTCACCCTTAAGACCTCATCAACTTGATCTTGAATGGACATAAATCTGTGGATAATCCCAATACCACCTTCTCTGGCTAATGCAATGGCCATTCCTGATTCTGTAACCGAATCCATGTTAGCACTAATAAGCGGTATATTCATAGAAATATTTCGAGAAAGTCTGGTTTTCAAATCAGTCTGCGATCTAGAAATTATGTGGGACCGTTTTGGAACAAGCAAAACGTCATCGAAAGTTAATCCTTCTTTAATATCCAATATCCATTGAAATCTATCTGATATCTAGGATTATAAGCGTTTTCATGATCTTTTGATGACGGAGACGCTATGGTTCATATGTTGGACGTTAAGCATTACATGTATTGTGATTTATCAGACCAACCAACAAATTAAAATAATATTATGCTCAACCGTCACCTATTCGTAACCTCAGGAGATAGCAACTTGAAAAATGAAAGGTACAATATAGCAATCTTTGATACCTTCAAGACTCAAAGGGCCAAATTTACTGGGGAAGCGAAGAGACAGCGCGGAATAATTGCTCATCTTGCTACGGAGCAAAGTCCGGAGTTGCGGACTAGAACTTCGATTGCACATGTCATCGCCAAAAAGCACGGCATATTATGGCAAAATATCTATTCAGGGATTTTTAAGGACCTAGATGAAGTTCTGATTCCCTCAGGTGTAGTGAGGGAATGTGGCAGACTGCCATTGAGGCGTGGACCCAAAGCTCTTCAGCTTGAGGGTGTTCCTTTTTATGAATTAACTGGAACTGGCTTGCTTGTTGCTTCCTCCATAGAAGAGATTGGCGAAGATAGAATGAAAATTCTAGAGACATATTTTCGAAATATGCTGGTTAAAGACGAAAATGAAAAAATATTATATAATGGAATTTTGCTTTTGATAAGATTCGCGCCAGCTTTTGTAATTAAAGTTATTAGCGAGTATATCTATGCATACACTACCGGTTCCATAGATGCAATATCTCCAATAGATCTTGGAAAATTCCAAACAGCAGTATCAAAGCAGATAACGGTGGAATGTCAACTCATTGAAGCATTTGATAAATTGCTGCCAGAGCAAAAAGATATAGTTAAAAGCTTTCTAAGAGCAATAAGATGATACTGAATGGTGCTTTTCTTGTCAATATTTTTACTTATTTATTCTCCTTACGTTAACTTCCAGTCTGTAGTTGATAAGCGCCATTGATTTAAATTTGTCGTCGTTTATTTACTTGCAGGTCACTGCCAACACTGTCAACATAATCCATTATAAATTTTGTACTACGTAACAGTATACGTAATAGACCTCCGGTGTTGAAACTTCAGCCTATATTTTGACAAGCTTACCTCACAAGCGTTAACCACCTTTTACTGAATTTCCTGTCATTGCCGTGAACTAGTGAATCAAAAACCCTTTTCAGTCTTCCAGTAATTACGCCTGTCCTTCCATTCCCGATCATTCTTTTATCGATTTCAGCGACTTCTTTCACTCCAGCTGCAGTCCCAGTCAAGAACACTTCGTCAGCTATATAGAGCTCGTCCCGAGAGATGTCACGTACTTCAAAAGAGATTTTGGACTGTTTTGCAATTGCTAGTATGGTATCTCTTGTTATGCCATCTAATGCTCCAGAACTTATAGGTGGGGTAACCAATGTGTTGTCTTTTACTATGAAAATGTTTTCTGCACTAGCTTCTGTAACGTTTCCCTGTGAGTTAAGCAACACCGCTTCGTCATATCCATTATTTAGGGCTTCTACTCTTGCTAGTGCAGAATTGGAATAGTTTGCCGTTGCCTTGGCATGAATAGGCATTGATCTATTGTCGATGCGAATCCAAGACGAAACTGTTAATCGTATTCCTTGTCCCTCATCAGTAGTTTTTTTTATGTATTCATCCCACTTCCAAGCTATTATCGCTACCGAGACTTTGTTAGGGAGTGGGTTGACACCCATTTTACCATAACCATAATATGCAATGGGTCTGACGTAATATTCCTCTAATTTATTCGCATTAATAGTATCCAGTACCGCCCTTTGTAATTGTCGCTTTGAGTAGCCGAGGTCCATGAAATAGATCTTTCCGCTATCTATTAATCTCTGAATATGATCGGACAATCGGAAAAGTGCGAGCCCCGCTCTAGTGTGATAACATCTTATCCCTTCAAACACACCTGTACCATAGTGTAAAGCATGAGTAAGAATATGAATCTGAGCTTTATCCCATTCTACAAGCGATCCATTCATCCAAATCTTTCCTTCAGTCATACTAGCTTACTTCTGTGTATCTGGCTTCTTTTAGCATGAATTGCCTTAACTGCTTCAGCAACGTTGTTGTCCCTGTCTTCAACTACTATGAGTATTCGCGAAGTCTCTTCTTGAGCATCTAAGTTCAATATGTTAATGTCATGTTCTCCAACAGTACTACTAGCCGTCGAAGCGATTTTTGGTATGCGCCACATTAAATCACCAATGAGTGTAACAACTCCTCTGCCGTATACTACCTCTATTTTTTGATAATATGCTCTAAAATGACGCTCATTTCTTTTGACATAGTCTGCATCAAGAAAAAGTAATCGTGTAATTTCAATGTCGTCCCTTTTGTATGGAGATAATTTTATGAAATCATGATAGTGTTTATCTTTTTCAAGAGCAGCAATAAGATATGACGCAGCTATGCTTTCAATTCTGACAATAGCACAGTTCTTCTTTCCAGTAACAATCTTTACCAGATTCATATCATCAGAACGTGGAGGCAATTTCTTCAGAATTGATGTAACGTTGTTTACATCATTCATGTTTGTAATAGCTATTGGAATGTCTAAATTATTATCGTCTATCTCCTTTATGGCTACAGGATCAAGAATCTTCATTCCAAACATTCCTGCTAACTTTGCTTCATTATATGAAAGGTATTTTACATAAGATAGATCATGTTGTACAATCTTTGGATCTGCACTCAAGACAGCGTTGTCCTTTTCGAAATCGAGCCGCGTAGCATAATGTTCGTTTAAAAGTATCGCCGCATCAGCTGCAGTTCTATCTGAACCACCACGTTCATAGGTTGTTTCCAATCCATCAACAGTCTTTCCAACAAAACCTCCGATAGAAACTACTTCATTGTGCTCCACAAGATCAATCAAATAGTGTTTATGACGTTTTGATTCTTCAATAATAAAATTAGCAGCTTCAAAGTTATCGTCTGTTACTATAGGCCAATCTCCTATTTCCACATGACTTGATTTAATTCCATAACTTCTCATAACATAATCCATTAGATATGACATGGTAACTTCGCCGCTATACGCAAGGGTTCTTGACCTAATTACGTCTACAAAGCGCTTATTCTCAGCCGCCTGTTTCAATGATATTATTACTTGTCGATAAAAGTTATCTAGGTCTTTCAGGAAATCATCAATATATTTCGCGGCTACATGTTTACGCGCAATCCGTTCGTAGGTTTCTCGTAAAACCTCAACTTCAACTGGATTAGATGCAGCATAGCTTTTTCCCACTTTTATCGCAATATCGGTCATCGAGCTCCTTTTGTCTTCGTAGTAGGTCAATGGTGCAGAGAAAACAGCTACCACTCTATCTTTACTTCCCAGTTCCATTATTCTCTTAATAACTTTCGGAATTAATTCACCATCTATTCCAAGTGCGCTACCACCGAATTTAGCTACCGTGACAGAGATTTCCAAGTGCTCATTCGCTTTGATGCAGCTGTTATCTTCCGGTATTAATGTTATGAGATCTACTGGTGGATACCAGTCTCAAAGGTATCGTCAATAAAAAAATTAATAGTGCTAGGAATATATAGATATCACTGAATCCGTAGAAAGCCACCTTAGTTGCGAATTTCAAAGCAATTTCTGAATAGAGTAATGAATGATGTGGATCAATGGGCTGATTTAAGCTTGTAATATAGATAAAAATTTAAACATCAAATTCTATTGAATCGAAAAAACTTATATGGTCTGATAGGTAAAAAGTATTATACTTCTTGGTAGAATTGAGATGAAATCGTTTGTGCAAAGGACACCTATACCGCTCCAATATGAAAGCATTGATGTGTTATGGAATCAGGTCCCTGATGCTGGGGTGGAAGCATTGATAGCCTTTCCAGCAATGAAAGAATCCAGTCAGGACAGCGTAGAGAGCATAGATAGAGTTAAACTGCAAAATCAAATACAAACTCATAGGGTAACAAAGAATCGTAATCTATTAGAAGATAGGCGACGACTTTAATCAATGAAAGTTATCTTGCTAGGACTGTCTAGGGACTAATTTCCTGAACGACGCGCCGGTAGACGCAAACAGTAATACGTTAGCACCCAATTTTAGTATCTCGACGGTAGTATTATATCAACAGTCTTTACTAATTCTTTGTTTGCAATAGGTTTTGGGATAATTATTCTTCCGGATGAATCACCATAAACATTATCAATCCCCGATAAATTCATTCTACCTGCAGTCAGAAAGCAGACCTTAACTCGCTCATCTATTTTTCTTATTTCTTGGTACAATTTAATTCCACTCATTTGTGACATGAGAATATCCAGTATTAACAAGTCATAGAGGCCGCTTTTAAAATTTTTTAAAGCTACAATTGGATCATCAAAGGAATCCACTATGTAATTATAATTTTCTAAAGATACCTTTAACGTCAAACTAGTATCTGGTTCGTCATCGACTACGAATATTCTCTTTTTCAAATGGTTCTACCTCTCCATATTTGTGGTTTTATATCTTATCCAGTATACTCAGTATTATAGAGTAAAGATTTGTTAGGAGCAGCTTTGAATATAAATTTCTGTTCAATCCTTTTTCTAACTTGATACTTGATACAATCATTGTACCATATTATTACGGTATAGTACCTAATAAATATCCCAGTTAACTCTCTTGACAACAATTCATTAAATTATTTTCTGACAAAACCTACTTCGTTCACAAACCAAAATCCCATGGTATTAGTGATCTTGTTGCGGACGCAAACAATGAAACATCTCCAACAATTTTTGGAATATTTTTGGGCATATTACTGAAATTGAAACAGGACCTGATCGCTATCTGTATATCGGATCTTTGTATGTCTTATCATATGGAGACGTTAGCAAACTGTGTAGAACTTTACCTGCCTAGTAATAGGTGTTAAAGATCTAGCTCGTTTTAAACATCCGTCGTGTTTGAATCTGTTGATTCCCTCAGACAACTTGTCATTTGTTAGCCGGAGTTTATTAGAAAAAAGAAATCCACTAACTGAGTTGATTTAATATTAATTACAGAGGCTAATCTTGGGAACAGAAAAAAGAAATTAATGGGTTTAGTCGTGGTGTTTCTTTTTGTGATCTTGTTCCTTATTATCCGATGACGACTTAGAAGATTCTGTATTAGATCCACCATCACTAGATCCTGAAGCTAAGGATTGTTTTTCCTGTGTCTTTGTTGATTCAGTTTGGTCTGCTGGAGTTAAATTATTGTTAGTTAGGTTTTCAGCTGTAGATGGAGCTGTAGTTAGGTTTTCAGCTGGAGGTGCTGCTGTAGATGGAGCTGTAGTTAGGTTTTCAGCTGGAGGTGCTGC
>JBKPEX010000416.1:0-2657 GCA_046728625.1 Thermoproteota archaeon | reverse complement strand
TAGACTAGTGAACAATGCTATATTTGCAAACCTAGAAGGATTCAAGACAACCGTTCAAAATACAAGAGATAATGCAAAGGAGTTTTCTAGAATAGGAGTTAATGCTGCAAAAACATTAGAGCAAACGTCAAGAGATACATCCAGACTATCAGACTATGGCAGTTCTTATTCCTTTGCCTAGGTCATACAATATAGAGATAACGTAAAACTAAGATAGTTGTAGGAGACGCTTTAATGTCTTTGCCTACTATTTTACTATCCTGTATACAAATTTGTATACAAACAGCAGAAATTGAACACACAGCACAGATGCGAAGTGCGGGATTTGAACCCGCTACCCACTGGTCCAATATCAAGGAATTTCCGAGTTGCTTAACCACCATATAGGGTAAGTGACTTAACTAGTTGATCTTTACACTGCATCTTTATATCAGCTCTAGAAATATCGAATGAGTATATATACATAAAGAGCAGGCATTAGATAGATTGCAATTTACCTAATACACAATTGATTAACATAAGTTGTCGGTTAATCTTTCCTTTTTTTAATATCCTGTGCTTTAGAACATAGATATAATTAGCAGAATATTGCTTCGAGTTATTCTCGCTCACATCCTTTAAAAAGACCTTTCCTGCTTCCTTAACTAGACAATGTAATGTAGATGTGGACGTCGCTAAATCTACTGCTAATTCTGTATGGAATGCTTCTAGATGTTTAGACTGTATGAGAATTGGGAAAGATGGCAGAGTCAATCAATGATATTAATCGGCTTTGCAAAGCTTTCCTTGCTGTTAATCATCTTAATTCTTCATAATTTATACAATAACGTAAATAGTTTATTTTGAGGTCTGTGTTTAAGTCAAATAGGATGCATGACTAAGATTAGAATATCATCTGATTCAGATTCATTACTTTTAGATGCAGACTTAAATAAACCTGAAGCTGCAAAAGGAATTATTTTATTTGCTCATGGAAGTGGAAGTGGTAGACATAGTCCTAGGAATAAATATGTGGCTGAGACCTTGCAAAGAGATGGACTTGCTACTTTATTAGTTGACCTTTTGACATGTGACGAAGAAGAATCAGATCTTAGGGCACAGAAGATTAGCTATAAAATACCTGGATTTGTCTTAAATAAATTCAATATCAAGCTTCTTGCCAAAAGACTTGTATCAATTACAGATTGGATTTTGGAGAATAGTGATACCAAAAGTCTTATAGTGGGATATTTTGGAGCTAGCACTGGAACGGCAGCAGCTATTTTTGCCGCCGCTCAGAGATCTGATAGTATAGGTGCTATCGTCTCTCGAAGTGGAAGACCAGATTTAGCCGGACTTGATCTTCTTTCTAAAGTAAAAGCTCCTACACTTCTTATTGTAGGAGGAAATGACAGCAGAGAGGTAATAGATTTAAATAAAAATGCAATAAAACAACTCGGATCGGTAGAAAAGAAAAAGGTTGTGGAAATACAAGGGGCAACACACCTATTTGAAGAACCAGGAACGCTAGAAGAAGTTGCAAGACTTGCAAGCGGATGGTTTAGGTGTTATTTTCAGATAAAGGAACATGGCAGCATAGGTGGGGCAGATGGTAATCATCATCCGTAGGGAACAACAACAATTATCAGCGATGAAAGACTCCAATATCCCTTAGCGAATCTAGTTATAGCAGTAAACCACTCTCAACACTCAATCTAATGTTACATAACCACACATACTTAATACGTTATGTTGAAAAGTTAGAAAAAGGAAAAAACGAAAGGAAAGACAGTTTTTGCTTAGTTGATCAGTTTGTCGTCAAAGCAGCCTGTGCTACTTGTGTTGAACTAACTAATGCAATTCCTAATCCACCGGCTACTAACGCGCCAATATAACGAAGAATTTATTACGCATTGTGAGTAAATCGACAATAGAATAATACGTAAGCCTTGTAATTACAAAGTGGAACATTGTGGGACAATGTGAGACACCAAAGACTGAGCGCGAACACAACAGATAATCACTGACTCTAATTATACTGGAGGCAGGGTTGGGTAGCGATGACACTCAGTATTATATTAATTTATAATAAATTCCATTTCTTCATAATTTCTACTACCTGCTCATCTGAAACAGGTTGAAAGTTTTGATAGAACTGTCCTACAGAATTAAAGAATGAAGGCGCTGTTACAACTTCTACGTGATCTACTGCTGCTTCTTTTCTTAATAGTTCTACAGTTTCTTTTGGCGCTACCGGAAGTGCAATTATCAATTCCTTTGCATTGTTAATAGAATTCTTCTTTCTAATTGATCTAGCAGCTGCTATAACAGTAGCACCTGACGCAGCTCCGTCATCTGTTAAAATTACAACAATAGTCTTGTCGTCGTCGATTTTATTTTCTAATTGTCGTTCTTGTTGCTTGCTTGTGTTCCTATATAATGATTTTCTGCGCTCAATTTCTTGTAGCTGTAAATTTTTTTCCTTTTCTATATACTCTGCAGAAATGTCCAAATCTTTAACAAGTCTATCATCCAAATAAACAGTTCCGTCTTCCATTATAGCGCCAAAAGCAGCCTCTTCATTATGAGGAAGTCGGAGTTTTCTTGGCAATACAATATCAAAGTCAGAAGCTTTGAGTTTTTTAGCAACAATATCTGCTATTATTACTCCACCCCGG
>JBKPEX010000024.1:0-5791 GCA_046728625.1 Thermoproteota archaeon | reverse complement strand
GATTCTCCTACCCATTTTGATAGTAGCTCCGGACCTTTTATACTTATGAAATTGGCTTCGCTTTCATTTGCAGCAGCTTTTGCTATCAAGGTTTTGCCTGTTCCCGGCGGCCCATAAAGTAAAATACCTTTTGGAGGAGTTGCATCGGCATATGTAAACACATTCTGATATTTTAGTGGCCATTCTACTGCCTCTTGAAGTTCTTGCTTTATTGAAGATAATCCGCCTATGTCTTCCCATTTTACGTCAGGAACCTCTACAAATACTTCTCTCATTGCTGAAGGCTCCATTTCTTTTATGACATCCGTAAAGTCCTGCATTGTGACTATGATTTTCCTTAAAGTCTCTGCAGGTATACTTTCAGATGATAAATCAACTTCAGGAAGTATCTTTCTTAAGGCTCTCATTGCTGCTTCTTTGGATAATGCCTGCAGATCAGCTCCTACAAAGCCATGGGACATATCTGCCAGCTTTTCTAAATTAACATCTTTAGCAAGAGGCATCCCTCTTGTGTGTATCTGCAATATTTCTAGTCGGCCGATTCTATCAGGAACCGCAATTTCTATTTCTCTGTCAAATCTGCCTGGACGTCTTAGAGCTGGATCTATAGCATTAACTCTATTTGTTGCCCCTATTACTACAACCTTTCCTCTTGCAGACATACCATCCATCAAAGATAATAGCTGGGCAACTATTCTCCTCTCAACTTCGCCTGATACTTCTTCTCGCTTCGGGGCAATAGAATCAATTTCATCAATAAATATTATAGAAGGAGCATTCTTCTCTGCTTGTTGAAAGATATTTCTCAATTTCTCTTCAGATTCTCCATAGTATTTGCTCATTATTTCTGGACCTCCGATTGTATAAAAGTTGGCGTTTGTTTCGTTGGCTACTGCTTTTGCTAGTAGAGTCTTACCAGTTCCCGGTGGACCATGAAGCAGTACACCTTTAGGTGCTTCAACTCCTAACCTTTTGAATAATTCTGGATGTCTTAGTGGAAGCTCGATCATTTCTCTAACTCTTCCAACTGCATCTCCTAGTCCTCCGATATCTTCATAGGTAATAGAGGGAGCTGCGCCTTCTTTAGTTACCTGCACTGCTTTAGCACTTTCCTCAGAGACGGCGATTCTTGTAGAATTATTAATTATTACAGGGCCAGAAGGATTAGTAGAAATTACGACAAGATCTATTCTTTGGCCCATAACACTCAGAGGTATTGTATCGCCTTTACTCATGAGTTGTCCATTTAGATATTCTGCTAAATATTCTTCTGCTCCTACTATTCTTAGTGGCTCTGTGGGAGCAAATGTTATACTTTTTGCATCTCTTGATTCTACTTTCTTAACATCTATTTGATCATTAATGCCAACTTCTAGTTTGTTTCTAGTATAGCCATCAATGCGAACCAAGCTCTTGCCTCTATCGCTGCTTCTTCCCGGCCAGCTAAGAACAGTGGTTTTCTTTCCCACAGATGATAGCTCTAGTGCGTCTCCACTTGTAATATTTAGTCGTTCAGCTATTTCAGGATCAACACGCGCAATCTTTCTTCCAACATCGCGTTGTTCTGCTTCGCCAACTTTTAGAGTTGCATCCCTACTTTCTTTTCTCGCGCCTCCTCGAAGACCATTATTTTCATTGGACACGTTATGTTTGTCATTAAAATTGGGATTATCAGTGTCTGTGGACGTGCTGTATAGTCAAGTTTATAATACTTAAACATTATAGTAACTCTCACAATAATACACTGTACCATAATACGGAGTTCAAGAGTGCATTCTTTTATTTATACAAAGTATCAAAGTATCAAATCAAAAGTAAAAAATTGCAAAATTGTTTGGAGATCAATAATGAAACGAATACCCAATGCCTGCATAGTATGTTGGCGTAAGTACAGCGGATTAGGCATGGGGAAGAAAGGCGGTGTGTAGATTTAATATAGCCTGGTAAGGAGCACGCTAGTTGTTCTTTCATTCTAGTCACAAAATAGATGTTGTCCTATATTCAAATCACATTTGGTGCTAACAGGCTAACTATAAGTCACGAGTCTCCACGTACTCTTATAAATAATAGAAGCGAAAAAATGAGTGTTCTGCGATGCAATTCTCATTTACTGCTGTAATGTTTAAGTCCTTCGGTATTCAGATTAGTGGAGCGATGAGTAAAGTGTTAGTACTGTCTTCAAATATCGGAGATCTTGTAAAAAGAATAGATTAAAAAATAAAATCTGGTCTAAGTAAGTAGAGACCATACCAAATTGCATTTGTAAACCCATATCCAAATCCATTATAATAGATTAAGACTAAGATGGCTTCCTCATCACTTGAAGGATAGAAATTCTTTCACTGTCAATACAAATAGACAAGGCAGACAGGACTGGACTTAAGCTAGCTTTTCAACTATGCTTTCGCTTGATATGAAATCTAGATATGGTAGATAATATTCCTTTATTGATTATTGATTTGGTGTGTATCTAGGGTAGTTATGTATTTTCCCTAAGTTCTTCTGCCTCTACAGCAGCTGTATTTTCTTGGTCTTCTTTATCTGAAGTGGAATTGTGTTCTTCAGTTTCTTTTTTCTTTTTTGCTGTAGTAGTTGATTCTTCTGCTATGTCTATTTTTTGTTGTTCAACCATCTTAAATTCTATACATATACTGGCTAAATAATATTTATGACATTATACCGTACCTTGTTATCTTCTAAGAGCTGCTATCGGAGATAGACGAGCTGCCTTCCAAGCTGGAAATAAACCCGCACCTAAACTCAGAATTACAGAAAGCAGCCATACTGTTGACATATCGCTCGCAACAAATACTGGAGAAATGTGTCCTCCTCCACTTGGGCCAGGGGTCCTAGGTGCAAAACTGGAGGTTAAGACGTATGCCCCGTTAACACCAACAAGCAGCCCCAACGTTGAGCCGATGATACCGATTAATAATGCCTCTGTCAAAAACAAAGAGAGAATAAATCTTTTTTTGGCACCAATAGCCTTCATTGTTCCAATTTCCTGTGTTCTTTCATTAACAGAAGTATAAAGGGTCGTGATAATTCCGACAGCGCCAACTAGCAATGCAATAAACGCAATCCCTAAAATGAACGAGCTGTTTCCACTTTGAAACTGCTGTCTTGCCATCAAAATAGCCTTTGGTGTGATTACACCGATATTATTTCCGTATAATCCAGTTATTTCTTGTTTGACAGTATCAACGTAATCTCCTGACTGAGCTGATACAACCATTTGGTCGTATTTTCCAGACTTGTGAAATAAAGAATTACCCGTAGCTTCATTAATTATTACTGCTCGGTCTATTTGATTATTTCCAGAAGGCTGTATTATTCCACTTACTACAAAGCTTTTTGACTCTTGTTTTTGCTTTCCATTAGCAGGATCTACAAAGGAAAAAGTTCCCTTGATAGTCTGACCTACTGTTGCAAATGGAGTTGTCTTGCCTGGAGGATTAGCGATACTGTCTCCTATGAGGATTGAGGAGGGGTCGTTTGGTCTTATTGTTGAACCATCTACTAATTGCAGTGATGGATTGATTAAATATATTTTCTGAGGATTCATTGCTAGTGTTGCAGTGTTTAAAATATTTCCTTGAGCATTAAGTTGCAGCTGGCCATTGTAAGATGGAACAACCTGTTGAACAAATGGAAGAGATCTTATTCTGTCTACAACTTGGCTATTTATAACAATGGTTGGTGTTGAAGGAGGTCCTCCACCACCGCCACCGCCACCACGAAAATTAAGCTGCCCTGAGCTTATGAAGAGGATGTTTGGTGCTAATGTATTTATTTGCTTATTAAGGAAATTGCTTTGGCCTGCACTCATACCGTTAAGTGCGACCATCAAACTGCTACCTACTATAACCATCAAAATTGTTAACGCTGATCTGGCTTTTCTCTCCCTAAGAGCATCAAATGAAAGTATAAAGATCTGTTTAAAATTCCTACTCTTCTTTTTTTTCTTATTCTTAGTATTGAGGCCTTGCCTAAGAGCTGTATTTGAGGGCGGATTTCTATATGCACTTCTCACTTCCCGCTCGTCTTCGGATTCTTCAAGTCCCATGGCGATTTCCACCTATACTACTGGTGTCATGTCTTTTCTTATCATCTGAATGTTGATAATCGTCTATCAATGATTCAATGTCTTCGTTATCATCATCTTCAGTAACTAGCCGATCGTTCTCTGACATACCAAGACTTGCTGATCTAGATCTACGTCGCCGCCTAATAATAAGTATTAACGCTATTGCAACAGCTGCAATAATAGCTATTATTATTATAATAAGTAGTGGGATTCCAAAGATGCGTGAATCTCCTGGTCCCCTAGAGTTAGAACTGCCTCCAATTCCAAATAGCGTTAGACCTTGATCATCGGCTCTTTGTTGTCGATGCTGCGGCTTAACGTTGAGAATTTTATTTAAAATTAACTCATGGGTATTTTTTAAATAATCACTGTACGTAATCTTAAGTGACACAGGATAGGTTCCAGGAGATATTCCATTATCTACATTAAGCGGAATGCTAAATGGCAGAGGAGAATCCGGTTGAAGGTCTCCAAGATATTGAGGAGGAGTAACAGGTATCAGATTGTTAGAATTAAACGCAGAGGACCTGCCTGTTGATTTACCTGTAGAACTTGCATTTAAGTGCTCATTATGACGCTGCGGTGGGGCAGCTGTTAGAGGATTATCATTTGAGGATTGATTAAATCCGCTAGACGCTGACTTCAATATAGTCTGTGAAGAGGAAAACGGTTGATTTATCATTTGTACCGTAGTAAATAATCCTACTGTATTTCCTTGGTTTAAAATATTGCCTACAAGGTTAGGGGTACCGGCAACTGAGCTAATATCTAGATCATTTACACTTACCTTTATATCACCTACAACGTTTCCACCCAGATTAAAAGAACTCACCTTTGATTGCCCCCCGGATACATATTGTACAGTTACAAGAAATGATACAGGATTACCGATTAGAGCGGCAGAAGCGTATATCTTGGTAGAGAACCCATATTTGGAATGGGGATTCATGCTTTGTAAGCTCCATATTGAATCTCCGACGATTTTAAGATCGCTGTTTTGGGAAGTAAGTGAAACCACCGCATGAGTAATTGGAAAATTATTATTGTTAGCAATACTGAAGCTCATATCTTCCATCTTGCCAGCAACTAGAACAAGTGAGGTATTATTCAGCTTGTTGTTATCGTTGTTGATATTATTGTTATTAATATTAGTAACAATTCTATCAAAGTGGAAAGCAGGAGTAGGAGAGGAGAGAAAAGCAACGTTGTCTTCATCTTCAGTTCTGTAAGCAATTAATGCCAAAGGAGCGCTATCGATATTTTTATTATAATTAATAGGAACTGCAGCATGATGACGAAATTGGAGAAAAGCAACGTTTCTATTACTACTATGATCCGTCTTTGAAGTACTGGAAGGACTTAAGCTTAGACCTAGCGAATTGTTATTGTGCGTTTCCCCATTGGTAGAATTTCTATTTGAAGTAATATTTGAAGAACTACTTGAAGGACCTAAGCTTAGACCGGTTTCAGGAGGAATAGGTAATACTCTAAATCCAACTGAGACATTTGAAGATTCTTTGTCACCGTTTGCGTTATTATATGAAATTTGAACATTTAGGTTCTGGAGTGTTCCGCCAGCGGAATCAGATGGATAAATAATAGGACTTATCTCTGCTGTTCCATTCACAGGTATTGTTCCGATATTAAATATTCTAGCTCATAGATTTACTGTGGCGATAGATGATTGTGGTGAAGAGTTTGATG
>JBKPEX010000037.1:0-3286 GCA_046728625.1 Thermoproteota archaeon | reverse complement strand
GGTTACATCTATACATGACGTGAGTCTTCCTGGCCCCATTCTCGCACATTAGCAGTATAAATTGTATTATCTCCAACCATCCTCTATTACTCCAGCCTGTTGTGTCTAGCGGCAATATGTGGACCAAAAATAACTCGATGTGTATCGCTTTTAACACTAAACATACATTCTAATTCAAAAAGAAAATAGAAGATTTTTGCATAAAGATACCTTGCTGTTTGTGTAAAGAGACCAAACGATAAAATACTCTCTCACAATGTATCGTCAATAGTGGTCTGGTTGTGGATAATCGTAACCTGATCAGGATTGAGATATTTTGGTCTTAGAGATTCAACGGTCCTCAGCGAATCTAAAGTCTGCTGATCTTACCGAGGTTATAGATAGAGCTATCGCAGTGACCGAAGTACAACGACGGCGATGCACGATCTCAGGAGGACAAGTAGACGCAGGTTTGCTACAGCTCCAGATTCCGGAAAAACTCGTGCTGATAGGCGATGTACATGGAGATTTGGGAACACTTTTTGAAATTCTAGATGCTATCGAATTTGAGGAATTTTTAACTAACCCCAATAACAAGATCATTTTTCTCGGCGATTACGTGGACAGAGGAAACGATTCGATCGGAGTATTATATACGGTTTGCTATTTGAAGCAAAAATATCCTGACTCAGTCGTATTAATGCGAGGGAACCATGAGGCACCTGTCGAGTTTCCATTTTCATCTCATGATCTACCATACAGATTACTGCAACATTATGGAGAGTATGCAGGAAGAATGATTTATCTAAAGAAGATATTGAAATTCTTTAGCCTTCTTACACTTGCCACCGTAGTGGAAAACCGGCTGTTGTTGGTACATGGGGGATTGCCTACTAGGGACATACAATTGATAACCGATTTCAGAAAATTAATTGCAACCGCTCAGGATACACACATCCATAATAGTGTTATGGAAGAAATACTGTGGAATGATCCTTTCTTATGCGCATCGAGACAGAAAGAATGGGCTTATTCGAAAAGAGGTTTTGGTAGGCTTTTCGGACCAGAGATTTCAAAGAAATGGTTAATAATGTCTGAAACCAGGGTCGTCGTGAGGGGACATCAGCCTTGTCAAGGTTTCAAAATTGATCATGAGGGAATGGTAATGACGTTGTTTTCGTGTAAGGAGCCATACCCGAAATTCAGAGCCGGATATCTCCTCATATCGGCTCCTCAACTATTGTCTATACGCAATGGAATGGAATTGTCAAGCTATGTATCATAAAAATTTACACATCTAGATTTGCTTTAATTTCTTTGCAACGTTTCCTTAAGGACACTGTAGATATATCAGCAACTTGGCATATTTCAACCTGCCTAAGGAACTCATTGCTGTTTTGTGATGCTAAATAGATTACTGCTCCGGCAAGTGCCCTTGGATTTTTGCCTATCGAGATCCTGCTCTGCTGTACCTGTGAATAAATTTTTAGTGCCTCTCGCTTTGTCTTTTCGCTAAGGTTCAATCTATTTGCAATTAAGGTAACATAGTCTGGTCCGTGTAGTACTGGCATTTGTAAGGCGAGCTCTCTCAATATAAGCTTGTAGTGTGACATCACGTCCTTACTGGAGAGATTACAGACTGCTGCTACATCCGAGATCGTTTTTGGTGTTGCAGTCTCTCTACAAGCTGCATACAGAGCAGCTCCTACTAGCCCTAGAGTAGATCTTCCTTTTGCCAACCTCTTTATCGCTGCCTTTCTATAGATATATGCCGCACTTTCTAGTACTGCCTGACTCAGATAAAGTTTATCTCCAAAATTGTTCAAAAATTTTAGAGCTTTTTCCAAATTCCTGGATATTGAATCGTTGAGTTGAGATCTATTGTTCCATGTTCGAAGTCTTTGCATTTTCATCCTCTGGGCGGGCTCTAATGCCTTGCCTCTCGCATCAGTATCACCCATCCCAATCAATGTTGATAACCCTTTGTGATGAATAGCTAATGATTCAGGCATTCCAGTCCTAGATCTATCGCTATATTCAGATGGAGTAGGAAATCCATTGTTGTTATCGCCATTAAAGAACTTGTCATTCGCAACACAACCACATGAACTACATACAAACTCGCTAGAAACCATATCAAAGATTACTGTGTCGCTCTGACATTGACTGCAATACGTACCATTATTATGATCGCTCAGAGTACGCTCGGAATGCACCCGCTCCTTGGGTTCCATCAAGACATGAGCTTGTGGAGTCTTTTATTATCCATAGTTTTTCTAGAAATTAGAAAAATCCAATTAAATTAGCAGTAATAAAGATATTAACACATTTTTAGACAATAATTAAGATTTCCTAACTGACGCCGACTATAACTTGGCTAAAGCAGCCAGTCACCAATAGTTCGGTATATGGTCTTAATAGGCATCCTCATTTATTAAGAAGATCTATCTCAAGCGATAAACTACCTAGAAAAGGTACGTAATCCTTTTTTGATCTATAGAACATAATAATGCGTTTTAGTAGGTATTAAAACTATTTTATATTCAAGATGATCAAAATTAAATCCACCTGTAGAATGTGGCAGTATTTTTCCCATGTATTTCTTCAGTATTAGAGTATTATCTGTTGATTATAACACACAAAAATATCAACCTTCTTCTATTAGATCGTTCACTCGTTGTACAGGATCTGTAGGTTGACAACATACCTATTAAAATATTGGCAGAATGTATACAATACTTATCATATAAGTCATACTTATTATCTTGCATACCTTGAGTTCGGCTAGGAAGCGCTAGCGCTTATTGCTTTGTCTGATTGCAGTTATACTCGATGCTTCATTTTCATCAAAGATAGAAAAGAGGCGTTTTATTGCTTGAAAATCATCATCTCAGTCTATGCTTTACTAGCGTATTCAGTGGCAGGTAAGTTTCCAATAAAGGGTAAGTGAAAAGCTGTGTAGGAATTTGAGTCTTCAAAGAGAGAGGATTTAATTGAAAGCTATGACAAGCCTTCTCTACATATTCTACGAGCACGGTAAAGGAGTCTATAAAGCAGTAGAGCCGGCAACGTAGGAGGTTAGAATAGGATTTCATTCGCCTGCAGCACTGTAACGTACCGACCTAATATTCTTTATAGCGTCTTCGGGATACTCCAAGAATATAACGCCTGAATTTTTGATGTATCGCTATCTGAGAATTTGAGTTAAGGAGAAATTGTTAATTTCATGGTTTCTAATACACCATACCAGACGCTGACATTTCGGATTTTGGTCTTTATGTTCCGTGAGCCATAGCAATAAGATATA
>JBKPEX010000246.1:0-3258 GCA_046728625.1 Thermoproteota archaeon | reverse complement strand
ATGTATTAATATCAACAGCTAGCTCTTCAGCACTTGTCACAGCTAAATCCATTACTGACACAATACCTGCTTCTTTAAGCTTCTTTGCTGTAGTTGGACCGACGCCTTCTATATCCTGAATTTCCAAGTCTTCAGGCACTGTAGTCGTCGCAACTACCTCACTGGGATAACTTTTTTTCCTAGCATTATCTTTGTTTATTTCAGATTCGACTAACGTTTTCTTTTCTCCCATTTATGGTTAGTTAAAGGTTCTTGTATTAATAGGCGAAAGTCCTTGCTGGGGAGGGAGAGGGCGCATAGCTGAAATGAATTTGCCAATTTGGTAGTTATGGTAAAAATAAAAAGCTATAATAATACGTTATATTAATTCCATTAAGTGATGCACACAACAAGGTCTATTATTGCAGTATCTCTGCTAGTTGTTTCGTTCGGAATAATTCTTGAGGTCATTGGATCAGCATACGCACAGACATACACTACCTCTACTAGTACTAATAGCAGTGCGAATACCACAAAAGCTGGGAATCAAACTAATAATACCACAGGAGGAGGAATGGCTAGTAAAATCCCTGTCATAGGACCGGCACTTAACAAAGTTCCAGGACTTAATAAGATTCCTGGATTGGGCGGGAAATAAAAGAATATTTATTGAACTGATGTCAAACTCTCATATTTGACTCAGTCAATTATTGATTAGCAGATTTACCGGTAGATTCTTTCGACATTGTATATGTCAGTCTTTTGCAATGTACATGCCATCTCCGAGATAAGTCAAGGATGCAGAGACTAACTCTGACAAATAATTATTGATGACTCGTATTAGTTCAATATCGATTGTTTTTTGTATATTGGTTAGATGGATGGATAGAATAACAAAGGGCTGAGACCGTGAATGTAATAGAAACACACCCTCAGACTCGTCAGGGGTTTGCAGCAACTACCAACCAAGCAAACCCTTTGGCACTGCTGACTAAACGACATAACAATATGAATTATCGATCTACTCACAATTTCCCTTTCCCTATCTGGTTATATAAATAAGAAATCTGAGCACTAACTATAGTATGTAGAAAAAAGCCGTTCTATCCTATATCTAATAGAATTCTGCCCTCTCTTCCTCGGGCGAATAATCCTTGTAAGGCTTCTTTAGCTTCTTCTAGTTTGAACTTTTTCCATACTTTGATTCTGAGCTCTTTAGAAAAACCAATAAGTTCTTGTAATTCGCTTCTACTCCCACCGGTGCAACCTATTATCCGTATATGCTTTGAATAGAGAGCGTGAACATCGACTTTAACTTCATTTCCGGTGAGTACGCCAAAAGTTATTAATCTTCCCTTACTGCCCAAAACTTTGAAGCTTTTTTCCCACATATCATTTCCTAGAGCATTCAAAACTACATCTGCCAGTTTACCGTCGGTGATTCTATCCACATCAGACGAAATCTTCTCAGCATCAGCAATAACATAGTCAGCTCCGAAATCCTTTAGCCACTTCTTACCTGAAATTGCAACTACGTAAGCTCCAATTTTCTTTCCTAACTGAATGGCTAACATTCCTGTATTTCCTGATGCGCCGAATACCAACAAGGATTCATTAGCTCTGAGAGATGCTTCCTTTAATGCGTGAAAAGGTGTTAAGGCAGTTATCGGTATACTTGCAGCTAGTTCCCACTCCAAATTATTAGGTACAATAAATAAATTTTTTTCTGGGACTGACACATACTCAGCAAAACCACCATTAGTATTGACTCCTATTAGTCCCTCTACGATCTTACTTCTACAAAGCATTTCGCAAGAATTTAAACACATATCACATGTTCCATCAAATAATCTATTATACACGATTACTCTGTCACCTTTAGTAAATCTCTCTACATGTTTTCCAAATCTATCTACCGTGCCAGTTACCTCTGAGCCTGGTATATGTGGTAATGGTTCTACTTTTATGGGCAAAGCCTGTCCTTTTAACCCGCGGTTACCAGAAACTGTAAAATAATCTATTGGATTTACACCAGCCATCTTGACTTTTATCAATACGTCGTGGTCTCCTATTTCTGGCTCAGGATACTCCTGTACCCTCAGATTTTCTATTCCAGGCTTACTAAATACTGCAGCTTTCATTTTAAAAGCTCAAAATATATACACCATTCAGTAGGATCCGTAGTTAAATTGCAAGGGGACGGGCAAGAAAAACTGAGGATTGATAATGGCATTATTAGACTCTTCCACCTAGTAGTTCTAGGGTATCTTTCGCTATATCCATGACTGAATGCGAATCTACATTCGGTTCTACAGATATAATGAGTATGTTTTTCTCCATGTAGAACGTCAGCATAGATATCTTTTCTCGTTCCACATAGGCAAATTTTGCCCTTCCCATCGTATTATCAAACCTCTGTCTCATCGATTTCCGTAATGCTGTTTGCGCTAAATATACCTCGTCATTATCTTGCTCAGTCATTGAATCAAGGCCTTTCCGCATGCCTCCGGCAACTAATAATCCTGCGTCATCTATTACACCCACATACCGTATGTCCTTATTCATTGTAAAGATCTGTTCACAGAGTTTTGCAAAATCCATTTAACTAAAATATTAACAAAAATAATCAACATATAAAGGAATCATAGAACCTAATTGTTTAGTTTTTGCTATTTGCATCTTTATAGGCTTTTTTCATTTCAATCAATATACTTTATTTTCATACATGCTTTAATTGTCTCTGAATGAATAATAGACTAGATTGATGTTCATATTATCTACTGCATTTGTATTTTAACTCAAATTATACGAAATGACCATGCATCTTTCAGCAAGGAATACTCCTGCTTATGGAATTTTAAGATGTGAAAACCTGTGATAAAATTTGGACATACTACTTTATCAATTAATAGTGATTCATGGGTTAATATACAGCGAATTAAGATCAGATAACAAAAAAAGGAGAAAATTAAATATGGCTAATAAGGAACTCATGAACACATTTTTCTTGGGATTGTTATTGCCATTAGTAATAATATCTTGCAATGCCATTCCAAACAAGGCCTCATCTATAAATTATCTTCCAGTTGATAACAATAAGAGCACGGATTCTTCTTTGCTTGGTGTGGACGGCCAAAATATTCCATCCACTATGACATTTCCTACAAATCCTAGAAATATGATAGCGTCTGCAATTGATCAAATACGTAATAGCACTGGATCTGGTGGGCATAACAATACCAATTCTAGTATAGTCAGAGATTCTGCTACAGTTTTGCT
>JBKPEX010000233.1:0-5626 GCA_046728625.1 Thermoproteota archaeon | reverse complement strand
TATTGTTTACGAGGAGAACATAATAACTGTCGAGCCTCTTATTGCAACTGTGGGAAAAATAATCATAGGCAGTCATCGTCTGACGAGAATTTACAGTATTTCAGTCCTACCCAGACTTGATATCTATTAGATCTTGTAATATTATAAAATGGCCCCTTGCATCACCAGCAGTTTGTCACAAACTATTCCACATAATAATATTTTTTGATAATGAAAACATTTAGTCAAGTTAATGATGTATTGCTATTACAGACATACTTTGCAATTGATCCCTTGCAAGAGAATTTGCTGCGGCATCGGTATTGGTACAGACAGCAACTCCGCTGCAGTTGTTCTTCTCTTCTTTCTCAAGTTTGAACGTTGTCTTGCTCGAGTGACCGGCTAACGCTTCTTGTTGTAGCAATGGCATAAACCCTGTGCCTAATATCATTAATGACGTACTTGATAACATTCCTATCACTACCAGTATTAAGCTTCTCATGCGCTTCAAGATAAGTTATTTTGTCATTATATTTGAGAATTAAGTAAATTGCTCCTCCTATTTACTTCTGATGCTTATCAGCAGAAGACATTAATAGAGTATTAAATTTGTGAGTTTAAACCAAAAATATCATTCATGGTGTTATAATAGTCATATGGACAAGAACAAAACAAAAACTCAGCAACTTTCTTATGTTGTAAAGATAACCTCTAGCAAAACGCAGCAGCATGGGCTCAGAAGATTTGATGCAACTATTAAAATTATGCCATAGGACAATGGCAAATTTGACTGTCTCTAATCACCCTTGTCATCAAGAGGATCTGCTGCAGTCGTAGTATTGGATCGTTCCGTAGAAGTTGTATTTAGCATACGACATGGCTTACCATTTTCACACACTGTTGTCTGACAGACCTGATTCTCTCCATGACAGAATGTAGACATAGACTGGCTGTAAGTTCTTGCTTTTGCTTCGTGTAAAATTCCCTGCATCGCAAAAACAGATGTTGTGATTGCTAGTATTGCTAAAATGGTGAGTAAAGTTATCTGGAGTTTCATATTATCTTATCTTCTCGTTATACACTATATTAGACTTAAGATAGTTATGTTTAGATTTAAGCATAAGCATATTTAGATATCAAAAGATTTTACAAAAATCTTCAGATGTTTATTTAGCAAGTAATCCCATAAACATTATTCTTGACCAAATGAATGAAAGGGAATTTCATTTCGTTACAGCTATATGAATATGTGCAGTACAACAGGTTACGTAATTAATCCAAAATATGGATATAAAATCAATAAAAAGTCCGAAATTGTCTATGAATCAGAGCACTATTTCTTGGTAGCAGACCCTAAATGAACTCTTCCTTGCCAATGTCCATCACGATTATTATTATTATTATCCAAAAAGGATACTATTGGCTGTATCTAAAGATGTTACTTGGAATTAGTAAGTATGATTACTAATTATAATTTGTCATAATTCATTTTCTACTGATAAACATAATAATAAAACAAGGGTATCAATTCACTTAATGTAAATATAATAATAGTCCATCTAAAAATTACAACATGAACCACGCTACTCTATTAACTATAGGAATGATAGTAACAGCAGCAACACTGATAGGAGCAGTAGGAATATCTGTACCGTCGGCATTAGCAGGAAAATCAAAAGTAAAGGATCCATCAGTACTGGATTATGCAAACAGTGAAACGGACTTTTATTTCAAACAGAAACTAAAGAATAACTGCAGCGGAAATGCTGTATGTACCAACACAGGCACCGAATCGTTGGGCGGATCCTAAGATATCCATATCGGGCAGAGAATTTAATGCCTTCCGACTTTTTATTGTTTTATTCAGTTGAAGGCATTCTGATATGTAATGAAAAATACGAAAGGATAGATATTAGTGGATCTTGTCTTTACAATAAGATGGGCACATGAATGAGTTAACAATCGTAGCTTTATCTATAATATTAATACCAAATTAGTATAGTCTGTAATATGTAGACTGGGTATAATATGAAAGAAGTTACACTCAAGGGCTTTCAATGTGAAAAATGTAGTCATGTATGGCTGCCCAAAAAAGCACTATCTAAACGACGTCCAAAGATGTGTCCTAAATGTAAGAATCATAATTGGGACAGTCCAAGAAAATTAGTTTCAGATAAGAAAAAGGAGCAAGACCTAAGTTTTAAAGATGAAAGAAGGTTTAGATGATAAATGGCAGAACCCCTCACCGATGGAAAGACTATTGTATGTCGGAATTGCAATCATCCACTTACTGTATATCCGCCATTACCTGAATATACCTCCATATTACTAAATCCATGTCCACAAGGCGATAGCCTCGAAGCAATGTTTTACTGCGAGACTTGTGATCAAAGAAATTCAATATTCTGGGATAAGAGCAACCACGTAGAGACCCATTTCATCGCCGAAAACCATGTAAGTGAACCATACTACAAAACTGAATATAGTAGACGGATAGCAGGAATAAGAAAAGAAGTAAAGGACTTGGATAGCAATTAATTACTCAATAATTATTATTTCCTTCACAATTTATTTACTCATAAAAAGATAACATATTATCAATTAAAGCTAGAAACGGGTCTGTTATAAATAATATAGAAGTTACAGTTCCTAAACTAAGATTTGAATTACGCTAACATGCTTCAGATCAGTTTCCTTTTCCAAATATTGATCCACCAGAAATGACATTGAGCTTTAGAGCTCAAACTTCCAAATCGAAGAAATGATCTAACTTTTTTTACTTTTGGCGAATCAATAGGGGGTCCAGGTGTATATTAACACGATAACTACCTTATGAATATGCTACATTAACTGAATATGCAAACGAATTGGTCAATGAATTGGAAGGTGATTGAAGGGATTTTAATTAGGGGATCTTCTCCTCTTCATTATGTTATCTGAAGATATCTTGATTGCATATTATTTCGCTTTTCCGTTACATTTTCTGATATTATTAATTCAAGCCACCAGCCACAATCTATAATCCTCGGTTGTTTTATCACTACAAGTAATAAGAATATATCATAACTTATCAAAGATAGTAAAGAATCCCTACCTCATTTGATATCCTTGATAATAGTATAAAATAAGACGATAATAAATATGCTAAATAAATAGTGCTAAATAAATCTGTAAGAAATTATACACTATTTATTCAGAGAGAACAAACAGCAATAACTAACTCAATTCACATATATGGATAACATTGTAATGTTTCTGACTAAAATAGATGAACCATACAACAACAACAACTCTAGGAATATTTGCAGTCTTGACAGCGACAATGTTAATGGTAGGAGCACTAGTTGTAATGCCCGCATTCGCAAATAGCGGTGATGGAAACACATATACCAAATTAAAGAATAAATCAAAGACTATCGCCAGTGGGTTTGGATCTACAGCACTCAACACACAAAGCAACTGTATAAACTTTGAAAGTGAAACAGGCTGTCCATTCAATCCAGCCAGATAGCTGCTTATTACAGCTAGCCACCTTTTTTTTGCTAGCGACTTTTGAAGGATTATTATAGCTAGCATCTCTTCTAATAATGATAACAACAGCAGTCTGATAATGAAATAAGAGAGGTCACTTATTGCTTCTTTTCCTTTGATAACAGCAACCTTAAAGTTGTCTAATGATTTAGATAATAAGGCCACAATTTCTCTAGCAAATGTTTTGAAGCTTTCACGTATTTGTTCGATCTTCCTCTTTATCCTATCCACCCAATTTTTTAATCGTTTTCATTAATCTGGATACTAACGTAGTTTGTTGTGTTTCAATATTTTGAGGCTCCTCCCTGATATTTTTATCCTCTTTGTTTATTTGATTAGCTACTGTGTGCAGACTCTATTGCTTATTGCGATTACTGAGTAAAAGTAGTGTTGCTATTGCAAAAAAATGATTCTATACCTATCGTTAATATTTTGAGGCACATCTATAGTTATTTTATAAATATCATTGTGTAATATACTTCTCAAGGCATTCTTCTTTGATGCGGCTATGAGTGTTGTACATTCTATGATATGAAAGAAAAAGAGGATGTAATAACACTACTGGTATGGGCAATTATCAAAGTTATGACGAAATCTTTCTCATAGTAATAAGAAACAAGAAAACTGATTTAATAATTAATAAACTAAAGGTTCATTCTCATAAAACTGGCTTACCACAGAAAGATTGAAACCTTATCATTATTTGATTATCAGAAAAGTGCCTATCCATCTTTAGAACCCGTCTCTCTTACAGAGGGAATAGTATTGTTTGTTTTAGCAGATTCCTTTTCTATATTAATCAAATATATTCCTGCTATCATGACAACAACAGCGATTATTTGGTGTATACTTATTACTTCGCTTAAAAACAACGACGCAAGAACAAGCCCAAACACAGAGGATAATGATAATATCAATACCGACCTGACAATTCCTATTCTATTCATACTAATAAGGAAAAAGTATAACGACGTACCGAAGCCAACAGCTCCAAGGACAATAATCTGAGGTACTTGTGTTAGACTAATACTTAACGGAACGTGTAATACCAATACTGCAAATGCAAGAAGTATGCTACCACCGATAACTGATTTCAGCTGTACAAGTCTTGCAGTGTCCATACGATAAGTGATATATCTGCATATGTTATTATCTAAACCCCACAATGCCGTAGCTCCCAAAACAAGCATATTACCAGAATTCATCTTAAATAAAGAACTGTGGAATTGAAGGTTAGTAGTAATGACGACAAGTCCTGCCAGAACCATTAAGATCGCTAGATAACCTAATGGCTTTAGTTTTTCCTTGAAGAATAGGGTCGCCATTATAATAGAGAAAATTGTTTCTCCATTAGACAACAGCGAAGTATCTGATGCAGTTGTTTGTCCAAGGCCAAGGAAGAACATGGCTGGAGCTATCGTAGCACCGATGATCGAGGTTGTTATTACAATAAGATAGAAGTAGCTCTTTCTAGGATACCAAGTGCATGTTTGCAACGAGCCTGATGATCTTGATGATGTAATGTTTCTTAGTGCAATAATTGCACTAAAGAACATTGCAGATATTAGATAGACTAACGATGAAAGTAAGAATGGATCTACTCCATCTAATACCGGCTTTGCGATAGTAGATACGGAGCCAAAAAGAGCAGCGGCTATGAACGCCGCCGAAAAGCTTAAACCCATTGACTTTGTTATAATGTGTTTCATTCCCGCAATATGACTAAAAGCATTTAGTTTACATAACTATAGTCAGATGTACACATTATAATTATAGAAAGTTTTGGATATAAAATATTAGCTATACATAGAGAAAGAGGACAAGGCGAATTAACATATAAATAGATCTTTCTGTATTGTTCAAACAAAAAAAACTAGATACTGTTACAAGAAATAGCCTTTAAGATGTTCTTTAAAATAACAATTGCATTAACAGGTAAAGATGGGTCGATAATAAAATATTAATTGGCACTTAATTGGTTAGTTGTAGTAGACGCGTATGTAGGATGTCATGCAAGCGTCTTAAAGAAATGGAAGGTGTCACTATTGTATTTACAGGTGCTCTTTAAAATAAAAAGAAAGAATTAGAAGTTTGGGGATTAGATCAATACCGTTAG
>JBKPEX010000266.1:0-1194 GCA_046728625.1 Thermoproteota archaeon | reverse complement strand
GTTGTAGCGAGGGCCGTTGAAGCTGTAGGCCTTTGGTTTGCGTAAGTTGAGAGCACTACATAGCTTACATATGTTTGATGATCAATTTCTACTAATCTTGGATCCTCTATTCCATATTTTTCATAGTCTTCTTTGGGTTGTAATGCAATATCCTTTTTCTTACTAAACCGATAACCATCTGTACTAGAAGCGTATCCAATCCTTGAAATATATCTATCATATTCACCTACTGCTCTATACAGCATATGAATTCTAGAGTCGTCATATAAAACCGCACAATTAAAAACCGCTTTTGACTCCCACCAGTTGGACTCGTCTGGAACTAGTATGGGATTTTTCTTGTGTCTTTCTAGAATTTCCTTTTGCATATTTATATTCGGCTCTTTTCTTTGTGTTGGTGTAGAAACATTACCAGTACTTAAATTGTATACGTGAAAAATTAGTAATAGATTACAGCTATACAGTGGGAAAAGCAGTTACTATTATGTTTAAAAGCAATTGCATTGAACCCTAAGGCACTTCACCTGATTGGAGATTTACTGTTAGAAGAAGCAGTGAAACACTACGGTGCAAGATCACTTGGTGGGTTGGAAATAGGGGCTATTCCGATATCTACAGCGATCGTACTACAAAGTTTTGGTAAATATAGAGGCGACTTAGAGGGATTTTACGTAAGGAAATGCCTGAATCGCATGGATTAAAAAAGAAAATCGAAGGTCGTTTAGTAGAGCCTGTGGTTATTAGTAGACGATGTTATAACTACTGGTTAGAGTGTAATGCAAGCAATAGAATCTGTAAGGAAGGAGTTAGCGTCCAAGGCATAGTTTGCATGTAGACAGAGAGCTTGACGAGAGTTAAAATCTATTAAAACAAAATAATTATAAATATTCTGCTTTGTTCAAGCATTGAGTTTAAGCAATATATAGAGAAAGAAACAAAGAAGAAAAAACGAAAACCCGGACAAAAAAATCCAATCTAATTAGATTCAAATCGTCATAAAATCTAATACTAATTGTTAAAATCCTACACGTATTACCACAAAAATAATTCAAATATCTAAGAGAGAATTATTAAATTGCGTAGATATTCATGTCTCTTAAATATGGTGCCTAATCTTATAATGATCAAGATAACATTCTTTAGAACAAAATTGTGCCTCGCATTTTTCATTAGTACATGGAAGGAGGTCTGTAC
>JBKPEX010000034.1:0-1145 GCA_046728625.1 Thermoproteota archaeon | reverse complement strand
ATGTTACTTAGCGGTGCAAATACGGGAGCTAACACGGCTATGTCTTTTATGTGAAATCCAAAGAGTTCTCCTGTACCTAGGCCAGCCAATGCTGCGGCAGCACCGCTAGCAGCGATAAGTGTGCCCCATGTCCTTATAGAGCCATTGCCTCGTTGTCTAAGAAGCATACCAAGACCAAAGAGCAATAACCCGTGTCCAAGGTCTCCGAACATAAGGCCATATAGCAATGGCCAGACAAAAGCTATAATTGGAGTTGGATCTGTTTCTCCATATCTTGGGATACCCTGGGTTTCGGTTATGACTTCAAAAGTTCGAGTATAAGATTTGTTATTTAAAAGGCTTGGTAGTAATACTTGATTGTTTTCTTCATTATTAATATGAGCTTGAGTATTGGAACTATTATTATTAGTTGTGTCCTCTATTATTGAAACATAATCTTTGGTAAGACCATTGAATTTATTCTCCATTTCTCCTGGTATGAATCCTTGAATCATTGCAAAATTTTTTGTCCCGGCAGGTTTTCTGGTTATTTCCATGACTTCCTTGGCAACCTTTGCAGCTTCATGCAAAGACAAGATTTTGGTCAGTATTGATGCTTTCATTTTCTCAATCTTTTTGGCAATTTCAGCAGATTTTGATTCCAGTTCTTTTACCTTTGCAAGAGATTTAGAATGGGCAGCGCTTGGGTTTTGGGGTAGATGAGGAGGGATCTGAAGAGGATGAACGCCAAAACTTCTGAGGACCTTTATTACCCTTTCAGAATCTTCACTCGATCCCAATATGACTATTGAGGATTTATCTTCATCAAGTTTACTTGTGTAGATTGGAAGGTCTGAGAGTGTCTTTTTGATCTCTTCGAGGTCTTTTGAATCAACTACAAAGGTTTCTGCATAAAATTTATCAAAGTTTCTAAAGGAAGCCAAATTTAAATTTAGGTTGGCTGCCGTCTTGAGCGCTGCTTCAATATTGCTATATTCTTCAAGCTCTTTTGAGACATTAGATTTTTCCATCAGAATTTTCTTTGGCTCGTCAAGTATAGTTCTACTTTGATCTTCTAATTTGGCAATAAAATTATTGATATCCTCAATAACATAATTAGTCTTACCCTTGGGGGCGCCTTTGAACATGGTGGCCATCACGCCAGT
>JBKPEX010000009.1:0-3825 GCA_046728625.1 Thermoproteota archaeon | reverse complement strand
AAGTAGTAGCGTATCGTATAAAAAACATAACAAAGGAGGAGCAACCGCTTGAATTGAATTAAGCTGTGGCGCGGTTAGACTGACTGACTCACTAACTGAGAGAAAACATCACCGTATTTATGCTAATTAGTATAGCTCAAAGACCCTATTTTTTAATTTGCTATTCGACGGTCGTCAGCATATGATCTGATTTCACCATTTTCATAACTATATCCCAAGGAGTTAATATAAAATTATCTTTTTCTCCTTTTTCTGCTTCTAAAATCAAGCATGGATTGCGTACATCCATCAAAAGTTCTGCTGCTCTGCTTACATTCATAGTCTCACGTTTCACCTTCGTTGCAGTTATCATGTCCAAGTGATTTATGCTGCCAATATCTGTTAACCTCGTCGGACCATTTCCTTGCATAAGCATTCTTCCATTATGACTGAACAGGAATTCGAGTATCTTCCTATCATTTATGATGCGGAGCAGTTTATTTGCGTGAGTATTATTACTAACATCGCTATCTTGATTCTCGTTTATTCCTATATTTCGTATACCACGTTTCATCATAAAATCTATTGCATTTCTGATACTGGTATTCCTATCTACTGATATTAGTGTAGAACAGAGATCTTTTACTGGTATATCGATATTGCTTTTCGCTAGTAAGGGTAAGATATCTCTTATTGAAAGCGATGCTATTGCTACTACTTTTTCTGCATTTGAACCAAAACTGTAATCTTTTATTGTTATAGGAACAAATGCGAACCTAGTTTTAGTAAAAATTTGTAATGCGTTACTCAAAGGCGAGTCCATATCTAGAGTTCCGGCAAAATCATCCATCATTTGTTCTGCAGTTATTTCTAAACACTTTGGATAACCAGCTTTTAGAATATTAGAAATGACATGTTTGCTACCGAGCCTACCTATAGAGTTCTTGCTTTTGTGAGTTATTATCAACCCGTCTGCATAGATCTGAGGACCGATTGCAAGAAATGGTGCTAATTGCAGCATGGTAGAAGCTGAATCAACAGATAAGCAAGGTCTTCCAAAGATATGGGCCGCGAAGTCTTTGACTGGAATATTTAGAAGGTCGTGATGTCGATTCATACAATAACTCACTCTGTTCAAGACTATTGGATACTTCTTCTAGATAACTATGATGGTCAATCTTTCAAATATTTTCACACTATCTGACAATCTCCTTCTGTCTTCACTTTTAAGCAAAGTAAAAGCATGACGACAGGTAAAGTTGATATTATGTAAAAGCTATCCATCCATATATCCAAGATTTATAAGTTCTTCATATCTATCACTCTGTAATACATTATCACTAGTTTATTTGGTTTTTAGATCAATTGCTTCTGCAAGGTCATGCACAATGCCTTGCCATTAGATGTTGGAGCTAACTGGATAGGACAAGATATTTTAAAGATATGATTTATCTGGTTTTGAGATAAATGCTTTTAAATTGCCATTCCCATCTCTACAAGCTGTTGAATTTCTTTTCTTTATTTCGTAAGATTTGAACTGGCCAATATTGGATCTTTTCATATACAAGCGATATGTAAAAGCAGTTATCATTTCAACATGCCAAATACTATCTCCTTCCTCAATCTGGGAGAGGATTTGTTAACAAGAATCTCATTGTCAGAGGTTATCAGAAAGCCATATGTCACTCACATGGACCATCTCTGTATCGATTATATTCTGTGTAGAATGTCGCCAAACCACTGTTCAGTAAATTGATCATGTATTGATTTATGCTCAAGTAGGATTTCATCATTCAATAGACTGGGTATCAAATTTTGGTTTTTCATTATGGTCCTAAACACATCTTTCTCTGTGATTATACCAACTAAATTATTATCTCCTTTTTCAACTATTGGTAGTCTGCGGATGTTTTTGAGCTGCATAGTGCGTAGTGCATCTTTAATGGAACTATTGGATGATATTGTAATCAAAGGTTTGCTTACCAATTGCCGTAGAGGTTCTCGTAGCAACTCCGTTTTTAGCGATCCTATCATACGCACTATGTCCCTTTCAGTAATTATCCCTATGGGATTGCCTTGTAAGTTTTCTAGTATTACCACACTACCAATGTCGTTTTCATTCATAATTTTGCAGACTGCTTGAATATTCTGATCTTCTCTTTCGGTTTTTACACCTTTTGTCATAAAGCTGGAAACTGCGATAGATTCTATGCTCATATTAGCATTGTATTGTTGAATGTCGATATTTGATACTATCGGCTGAACCGCATTGCACCCTTATATAATAGATAATGATCTGACTTAGCGTATTGATCGTAGGCAGCACAATTATAGATTAAATATGACTCCTGAAGGCGGGATGGGGCGGATATACTTTTTAGTATGATAAGAAACTAATATTAATTTAGATACAAGCAATTCACTGCGATTAAAATGAACCCAACTTCAACGCGTACATCTGACTAATAGTTCGTGTTCGCAGGCTTCTGTGTGACATCTTAATTTTCACTTTAATATGTTTGAAAAATTCCTATGATAAATTGGAGAATTAAGGAAGATTTCAAACAGTTGTCATTAGTCAATATGATTTGATTTTGGAACATCTACTAAAATTGTATATGATATATTTCGATGATCAGAAAATGTTGCATGTGCCTCAAGGGTCTTTATTCCTGTGGGCTCTATGATAAATGTACTGGAACCATTCTTTTTCAAAGAGTATGTCTCTGTCTTATCGGCATCATAATCTATTAAATATGCTGTTACATGTTTAGGCTTTTCATCAAATTTCATGGTAACTGTTTCACCTTTTTGTATTGACATTTGAGGATAAATACGATCTGGCAAGTCCGGATAACCAATAATATCTTTTTGACGGTCCTTACTACTATAGATATAAGGCTTCATCTTATATTCTTCCCCATCATAAATACAATAAGCCATAGGGATTTCTCTTGAGTCAGATCTTTTTTCTGGTACCAAAGCATACCCAGTATTAAGCGTGATAGTTAGTAAAGCCAGGCATAGTACACCTGATAAGAGCAGCAATAAGATCGTGATTTTGTTTTGTACCTTTTCCTTCGATTTTTTAATAGGGTCAGGAGTATCACTTATACAAGAAACAATTGGGGACAATAATTTTATTATATTAACTATATTTTATTAATCATTTGGTATCTCTGGACCGCAACTTATCTTGTAAGATTATTATACTGCCGTGGAATACCAAATAAGTTACTAGAATTGTAATATATGATATAGCAGTAGAATTTTCCACTATCCATCTTTATAAGATGCTTAGGTGAGATCTGTATTCTTCGTCCAAAAGTATTGATATATGTCTATAAGAACTAATAAAC
Organism: Thermoproteota archaeon; assembly: GCA_046728625.1. GTDB lineage: Archaea > Thermoproteota > Nitrososphaeria > Nitrososphaerales > Nitrososphaeraceae > DASQQB01. The sequence continues at coordinate 487 of JBKPEX010000009.1, read as the reverse complement.
ACTGATTAATGAAGCAATCAATATTTGAATCAGATATTATAAATATATCCCCAGAAACAAAATACTACCCATGATCCTTCTGTCCATTGACCCTACAGTAAATAAAACGCCATTCATATCCTATTGATGACAAAAACAGTGGTATCTGATCATAATCAATTTAATTCGCACATACTTCTTACCCATGTGATTATCCAGTGGTAAAATACCTTAAATTGGCTTTTGTTGTAGTATATATTGAATTATGGGCTATGAATTTGACTCCGATTCATCTTCTTCCATCTTCTCTAAAATGTCTGGTAAGAAGTTGGCAGTTCTTGCAATTCTTATTGTCATAGGAGCAATCTTTGGTGTACAGGCTTTATTCGGTTTTCCTCTTAAGGATTTAATTAGAAAAGAAGTCACTGTTGAAGCTAAGGTTGTCATTAAAGATGACCATGGAACATGTATAGTTGAAGCATCCGATCGTCAACCTCGCTCCATTCCA
>JBKPEX010000218.1:0-12733 GCA_046728625.1 Thermoproteota archaeon | reverse complement strand
GTATGAGATAGGGAAATGAAATTAGAAATGGACTACTTCATGGCTTTAGAAATTGGGTCAAGACTTTCTGTTGATATCTGTGTATACATCCGAGACATTCTGGAGGGTATGATTTACAACGTTAGCAAAGCCAGAAGTCTTAGAATAAGCAACGGTGAGTCTTAACTCGTCTATTAATTGTCGCATTGACGCTACCATCTCAGAAATCGATTTGATCGCCTCAAGTATTGACTCATGATATGGGGAGGACGATAACTTGTTATTTGAGATCTTGAGTGCTTTTTTAATATCGTCAAATATTTCTGTCTTTTTCAATTCTATGATGCTACTCTCGAATTTGGTGGATACGCTCTGAAATGCTTCTGCAGTGAGGCGAATATTTTCTATATTTTTAACTATTCCGGGATCTCGGAGCAATTCCATTATCTCTCTAGCCTCGGCGGAGGTGTGTTCTATTTTGTCAAGCGACGCCTGCAATTCAGGAGACGATACATGTCTGAGTATCTGAACCACGTTATCTGCAGTTTCCTTAATATCTTTAAGATTTTCTCCCATCTGTGAAAGAAATTACAACACGATCATTTAAGAACATATGGCCGCTCTTCGAACTCAGTATTAGTACAGGCGGACGGATGGCGTTAGGAACCCGACTTTGCCAGCAGCAAAGCCGAGTTTTCTTTGCTACAGCTCAACCACAAATCTTTTTAACGTCTTGATACCTTTTACGAAGTGTCACAATACTAGTATCTCCGGCTACCGCTATCTGCGCCTGACTCACCTTTTCTCCCTGTTTTAAACAGGCTGCATATAAAACGGCCACTGCTAATGCATTAGGGTCTTTACCATGAGAAATCGGGTTTTCTCGGATCGTTGTCAACATATCGATTGCCTTTCTATACGTCTTTTCACCTATTCTTGCCTTATTTGCAATCTTAGATAGGTAAGCATTTGAATCTATTACCGGTAAGTGAAGTTTAAGATTCCGTACGAGCAACCGATAACATTTGCCAGAAAATATAACGTCAGCGTTTGCTGTTTGAGCAATTTCATCGAGCGTCCTAGGTATGTTCAATTCCCTGCAGGCTGCGTAAACAGATGCTACCATGAGTGCTCTGATTGATCTTCCCTTTATGATGTGCCTATCCAGTGCTTTTCGATAAATATAGGCTGATTTTTCGCTGATGGCTTCATTCAATGAGAGTTTGTCTTTTACAGTGTTTAAGATGGCAAAGGCAGTCTTCAAGTTTCGATGGTAACTTCTGTTATTACTTGAGATTTTGTTCCATCTTCTCATTCTCTGGACTTTGCTCATCTGCTCAGCACTCAAGACTGCGCCATTCGCATCTACGTTGGAATACGATATGAAGGTCGACAATCCCATGTCGTGGAAAGCCAGTGACGTTGGCATGCCGGTTCTTCCTCTGCTTTGGATGTCTTCTGCAGAGTAAACGCGCCATTCTGGACCTAAGGATTCAGCATTATCATTCACGACGCTCCCACACGAACTACAGATTGTTTCGCTAGTTTCAGCATCGAAGACTAAAGTACTGGTTTTGCACAAAGTACAATTATTAGAAGCCTCGACAGATCCTTCCTTAGAGTATGTCTCTTCTTGCTTCATCAATTCAGAAGATCTCCTCCAACGATTAAATTCAGATAATTTCCTGTTATGTCGAGATTTAACACGTAGCATGGTTCTCACTTTCCAATTTAAGCAATTGGTGTACATTGCAACTATATAGAACCGTCTGCGGCGATTATTATATAATATTTGTCCAGAACAGTAATTCAATGGCTTTATAAAAGCCCGCTCTTCAGCACTTCTCCGCGATGGATAATAGATCCACGGCAGATGCCCGAGCCTCTACGGTAACTAGGTCTTTCAGATTCGAGACAGAAATATCGGACGTGTTAGAAGAAGAAGCAGAAAGGATGGGAGTATCTGTTAATGCGTTAGTCAATATTGTTCTCAAAGGTTATAGTAACTTTACGAGGTATCTATCCAAAATCGATATGGTTGTGATTAATAGAGAAATACTGACGTCCTTATTGGACTGTGAGGATGAGCAATCGTTATACGATCTTGGAATGAAATTAGGACAGACAGTATCAGTAGACACTATTATGTTCTGGAAAAAAGATCTATCGGAAAAATCGGTTCTTGAATATATAGAAAAGATAATCTGCAGGTATAGTCAGCTGGGCACCTACGATGAGCTATCCCAATTGAACGGCAGAATTGTTGTAATAAGACATCGCCTGGGAAGGAAAGGCTCTAGATTCCTCGAAGGATACATATATTCCACCTTAAAAAAAACGATTAAAGGCAGTATTCTGTTTGAGATAACGGACTCGTCTCTAAAATTCCAAATAAGTTATAATTAGATACAGCTTTCGTTCTTCTGGATTTTTTCTATCAAAAGGTTCATAAATTGATGGCGACACCAAGGTCACATAGAATGTTCGCCGTTGTACACATGAGTGACGTGGTGAGAATCCCCCCTAGCAAGCTAACCAACTCTCTTAAAGATACAGCAATAGGAATTCTTAAAGAAAAATATGAGAGCATGATTAGTCCAGAGCTAGGTTATGTCGTAATGATTATTGACGCCACAGCCAACTCCGTAGGAAAGTTGGTAGCGGGAGACGGAGCAACTTATCATAAAGTTAGGTTCAAAGCACTGACTTTCCTCCCTAATTTGCAAGAAATTGTTGAAGGAGAAGTAGTCGAAATTACCGATTTTGGAGCCTTTGTAAGAATAGGACCAACAGACGCACTATTACACCTATCACAAATTACCGATGATTATCTCAAGAGCGATGTTAAACAGGGGCTTATAATCTCCAATCAGACTTCAAAGTCTTTGAGGATAGGATCAAAGATTCGAGCTAGGGTAACTGCGGTAAGTTTAGGCAAAGGTGCCGCAATGGGAAAAATTGGAATTACTTGCAGACAGCCCTTCCTAGGCGCCCTAGACTGGATTGCGCAAGAGATTAAAAAAGCACAAGAGCCTAATATCTCACAATCGGCTTCAAAAGAAAGGAGAGCGGGGGGTAACAAATAATTGGTCAGAGAACTCGCGTGCAAGAAATGCAAGGCCATTACAGCCGGAAAGATCTGTCCATTATGTAAGTCATCTGAATTATCAAGGGATTGGTCTGGAATAATATTAGTTTTCGATGCGCTTAATTCTCAAATTGCATCGGTTCTGGAGATACGAACTCCACACAAATACGCTTTAAAGGTTTCGTGATTAGACATTATAAAAAGGAGAGATTAGAGGAATTTCTCTCACTACGTAAATCACTCCTAGAATTTTTAAGAGAAGATATTGGAAAAGGAGATATCACCAGCAATAGTATCGTTGCTGGGAACGCAATGTGCTATGCCAAAATCGTATGCAAGTCTAGAACGCCCGCTGTTGTTTGTGGAGTACGTGAGGCTGCTGAAATTTTTGACATATATAATTGTAAGAACGAGACTCTAGTAGAGGAGGGATCAACTGTGGTGCAAGGTACTGTGGTAATGACTGTGGAGGGGAATGCTCGTTCCATTCTAAAAATAGAGAGAACGGTGTTAAACTTGATAATGAGGATGAGCGGTATTGCGACAGAAACGCGAAAATTTGTAAGTTCTGCGACGAAGCATCATAGCACGATCAAAATCGCATGTACTAGGAAGACTGCCCCGGGCTTAAGATTTTTTGATAAGAGGGCCGTAAGCATTGCAGGAGGCTATCCTCACAGAATGAACTTGTATGATGGCGTTTTAATAAAAGACAATCACTTGATCATTAATGGATCAATTTCTGAAAGCATCCTGCTCGCTAGAAAGACTATTGCAGGGGGCAAAAGTATAGAATGTGAAGTAACAAACATCGATCAGGCCATGGAGGCTCTTAACTCAGGCGCTGACATAATAATGCTTGATAATTTCACTGTGGAATCCGCGGCGAATACAATAAACGCAATAAGGCAGACCAATTTAGGAAAAAAAGTAAAAATTGAAGTTTCCGGAGGTATTACAGCAAGAAACATCCAGGGCTATGCTAAAACTAAGCCAGATATCATTTCAATAGGTCACCTCACTCATTCAGCAAAAGCAATAGATTTCAGCTTGCAAGTTTCTAACACATAAAGTAGCTGTCACGTTTTCCTGTATATCTATTCCACTATTTTCAAACCTTGTTCTCGTTGCTGCTAACAAGATTATTAATATTACGAAATAGATATCATTCGGTCTATCGCTACCCGTGCCTTATCCGCAATTCCTTGTGGAACTTTAACTTCGTACACCTGGTGTATTAGAGAATTTTCAACCTTTTCTATTGTAATCTTTTTCATATATTTACATATGGCGTCTTCCTTAACGGGTACAAAAACCTTACCAGGATTTTGCTTTTTCATCCTGGAAAGAATGCCGATTTCTGTTGCTATAACGAACTCATGTGACTTAGATATTGAGGCCTGTTTCATCATACCATCAGTTGACAGAATTAGCGGCGGACGTAACAGTTCTTTTGTGGACGAGTGATACAACGCAGAAGACGTACAGCTACATTCAGGGTGAATCAGAAATTCTGCACTGCTATGAGTATTAAGTATTTGATTAATGTCATCGGCTTTAATTCCTGCATGAACATGACACTCACCTGGCCAGATATAGATATTTTTTCTTCCGGTTATATTCGCTACATATGATCCTAGAAACATATCGGGTAAAAAGAGGATGTCCGTCTGCTTTGGAATACTGTTTACAATGTTAACTGCATTCGAGGATGTACAGCAATAATCGGATAAGGCCTTAACGTCCGCCGACGTATTTATATAGCTTACTACTACAGCATTTGGATGTTCATTCTTCCAGGCATTAAGCTCTTGTGCATTGATAGAGGAAGCCAAAGAACAACCGGCATCAATATCGGGGATCAAAACTTTTTTATCTGGACAGAGGATGGACGCGGTTTCTGCCATAAAATGTACGCCGCAGAACAATATTACATCCGCTTGTGATAATGATGCACTTTTCGATAATGCTAGCGAATCACCCACAACATCTGCTACATCTTGCACTTCGGGGAGTTGGTAATTGTGTGCGAGGATCATTGTGTTATACTGCTTTTTTTGCTCTAGGATTCTCCTTGTAATATCAAGGCTCATCATTGTCATGTAGTCGAAACAAATCACATAACGGTTCTAATACATTTAAAGTAATATAGTTCAGGATCGGATTGCCTGTTACTTGCATGTTAAAGGCAATACTTGCCATTTGTAATAGGTTTTTACGATGGAGCTTGCAGATGAATGGCCAGCTAGATATAAATAACCAAATCGTCGATTAGATATAATAATTGCCAACACACGGATCATTAACAAAAGCCGGAAAAGTACGGGGTCAAACACCGAAGATCGAAGGCAGAGAGAAGCTCAGTCCAATATCTAAACTCCGGAACAAAAATAACTTTGTCAAGCGTTTCGAGAAAAGGCGCTCGATAGGACAGAAAAAACCAGAACGTGGCAGAAGAAGATAAATCCTAAAAGCTAATTATATTTTTGGCATTGAGCGAAAAATACTTTTTATCTGCCTCGACGTGATGTCGTATTGTGCACGATAAAGTGATATAGCAGATGTTTTTTAAAAGTCTATGCGACGGAGGGTCGGGTTAATAGGCTGCGGTACCATTGGCAGCGAATTGGCGGTTGCAATAGATAGCGGAAAGATAAAAAATGCTTTCCTTGTTGCACTCTTCGACGAGGTGGAACACGCAGCTGATTCTCTCAAGTCAAGGCTGCGGAATTCTCAACCGATGGTATTTACAACATTTAAACAGTTCTCTTCTAACCCTTGTTTTATCGAGACCGATGTAATTGTAGAAGCAGCCTCGCAGCAGGCCGTGAGGAATTTTGCTAATAGCATAGTTGCAGCAGGAAAGGAGCTTATTATCATGAGTGTAGGTGCGCTTGTAGATGACGTCCTTTTATCGGACTTATTGCAAAGCGCTTCCATCCATGGCAGCAGTATTTATCTCCCTAGTGGGGCTGTCGGAGGGATCGATGCAATACGCAGTACGCGACACCTAACAGACAGTTTGACCCTCACCACAACAAAAAACCCGAAGTCGTTTATTGGAATTCCCGGTTTTAAAACGGGAAAAAATAACTCTGGTTTACCGCGTGAAAAGATTGTAATTTTTGAGGGTCCTGCGTCTGAAGCCGTGAAAAAATTTCCGCTAAATGTGAACGTAGCAGGGCTGCTAAGTCTTGCTGGCATCGGGTTCGAAAAGACGAGAGTAAAAATGATAGCAGATCCATCTACACAGGTAAACCAGCACCAGATAGTGGCGAAAGGAATATTTGGCGAAATAATCGTCACCGTTAACAACGTCCCGAGCGAAAATAATCCCAAGACGAGTTACTTAGCGGTCTTATCAGCTATAGAGACCCTCAATTCGATCTGTAACCCGGATATTAGGATAGGAACTTAGATCAATTCCGATAAACAACAGGTATTTTTTCGTCAATGGCGCGATGAGGCTCGAAATTATTTCTTAATAAAAATAAACAATTACAGTTTATATGTGGTATAATATTTGATTTTAACTAAGGTATTAAGAATGAGTTACGGTGGATTTAGAAGGAATGACAGCTTTGGACCTAAGCCTGTAGAAACTGGTAAAGAATACGATGTGCAGATAACCGAAATCAGCAGAAAAGGTGACGGTATTGCAAGAATTCAAGGATTCGTGATTTTTGTGAAGAATGGAAAAGTAGGTCAGAATGCAAAGATACGCGTGTTGCAAGTAGGAAATCGATTTGCTACAGCCGAAATCGTTGATGGCGCACAATCATCATCTCCCGACACTTCGGAGCAAGCTACGAGCTAAACTCGGCAACAACAACAACGTATTGAGGCCCTAAGCTGCTGCAATATTTTTATTATTTATTAAACACTCCAAAAAGGGCCAACGCACTAATTACGTTTTCCGCGCTGGTTTTGCGTAATTATCCTGATGAGATTTCATTGAATTAAATCCTTCACTCAGACCAAGAAAGTAAGCTATTACTGACCGCAGTAAGTAAGACAGACACTATTGCAACCAAGCGCCTGAATAAAATCGCTAGGACATTAACTTTAATAGCTTACCTAATATGAATGACACATGAAAAAAGAACTCTCACGCGGAGCTTTCAAATTTGGAGGTAAAAACATCGTTATCACAGGGAGTGGAACGGGGATTGGCCAAGCGATAGCAAAAAAATTTGCAGAAGAAGGGGCGAACATAATAATCATGGGGAGGCGCAAGGCTCCTCTCGATTACACCTTAAATATTATCGGATCTATCATGAAGCAAAAGGGCACTAGCGGTTCTGTGAGAGCTTTTGCCGGAGTGGATGTTTCTGATGAACAAGGAATAGATAGAATGTTCGAGGAAATAGAGAAGGAATTTGGTAGAGTTGACATTCTGGTAAATAATGCGGGAGTTTCAGGGCCGGTTAAAACTTTCACTAATGCCAACTTTGACGAATTTTGTGACTGCGTTTCAATTCACTTGACTGGAACATTTTGGACAACTATTCAGGCTTTACGCGTGCTGCAACCTGGCTCGAAAGTGGTAACCATTTCTACTTTCTTTACCGAAGAAAATCGATTTGAGCAGCGTCCCTACAGATTCAGAGCGCCTTATACATCTGCGCAGGGGGCCAAGAACAGACTTTCTGAGGCCTTGGCATGGGAGTTGGCAGAAAAAGGGATACGATCAGTCTTAACCAACCCTGGTCCAGTACATTCTGATCGGATCTACAAAACAGTTTATCCAAAGGCTGCTGCCGAGTTTTTGAGAATAGGTGGTTATAATACACTTACCTCGATCGAAATAGAAAAAGCTACTGCGGGATTGCTCGCAGTATTAGGTGAAGATCAGCGTGTCATTGAAGACAAAATCACAGATGTTGTCCTAGATCTAACCAAGAGTAGAGGCACTTCACCAGATGAAGGTGAGCAAAACCTGCGTAAAGTGATATCCGGTTTACTATCAAAGATCGAAGAGATTGCTGAAAAAGTGCAGAATAATACTCGAGGTATGATTGTTGACAGTGAGTTTCTTAGTCAGGAAGAGGTTGCTGAAATGATCCTTAATATATCTGATGAGAAGATCAGCAAACTGATTAATGGAAGAATTGTACCGAATGATCGAGTATTTTATCCTGTAAAGCCATCAGTCGGCACATTCGTTGAGCCGGTATCAGAAATGCATCTGAAAGATAAGGTTGTAATATTAACTGTATTTTCAGACGAAAATGTAGAGCGCATAAGAGAAATAATCATCCGATTAATGAATTTTAAACCTGAGAAGATCATCATCCTGACTAACAACGAATCAAGCATTGCTGAGTTAAGAGATTTTGGTGAAAGGTACGTGGTAAGCGAATTAAATGAAAACAGTGTTAAGAAGGCTTTGGAAAACATAAAAACAAAATTCAGAGAGATAGCCGCTTTGATTCACTTTACTGGAGATTATGATTATTCCATACCATTTACCTCTCTTCGGAGAACTGATTGGGATATGCTAGTAAGCAGATTCGTACTCTTTCCTGCCTTATTGACAAAGCTAGCAGTGAACACCATGGCTCCTTCAGGAGCAGCAACTGAACCCGGTAAATTTGCAAATTCACAAGGCCTAGTAATAATAGTGGGACCGCATGCCCCTGTGGGAAAAAAAATCTCGGGCTTGGTCAGAGCACGGTCAGAAGTATTTAGAGGTGCCTTAAGACCTTATGTAGCAACCGTTAATCAGGAACTAAAAGAGGTTTTGCGTTCTAATATGAAAATATTTTTGCTGCTTCCTGGAAATATCAACGGTGACAAACCAGATGACCAAAGACTTTTTGATTCTATATGTAATTTGACGTTTGGTTCTTCAATTAAAAAGAACGAGAGTATTTTCTATATAAACGAAGGTAGAAGTTAGCCCTAGAGAATTAAAGACTTGACGAGTCTATAATTTTTGGATCTAATAAATTGGTGCAATATATGGTCAAAATAATATCCATCAATGTTATGAGTATATCAGCAGCGAGATTACGCATATCATTAGCAAAACACTGTTCAATGAGATATGGATCAACATATAATTAAAAAGAACGCATAATAATTTGAATGAGCTCTAGTAATGCAAAATTTAAGATAAATATAAACGAAGGGATTATTGAAATAGAAGGGAATCAGATTTTTGTTGATAAGCATCTGGAAAGATTGGAAGGGATACTTAAAGAAGCCCTCCATCAGGCAATGCTAACGCGAGCAAATCAAAATACGTTAGCAGAGAACCCCTCTAATCCCTCTCAACAAAATGGTAATGAAGACGACAAAAATCCTAACAGGAGTTCTATGAGGTTACCTTCGAAGTTGTCCCCAATCAAGCATCAATCGAAGACTTCACCTAGTGTATTTCCTTTACCCGTTGACCTAAAGGCAAATGAAGATAAGGTCGGTTTAAGAGAATTTTATTCGCAAAAAATGCCGCTAAATCATTATGAAAAGACAGCTGTGTTTGTTTATTATTTAACTAAGTTTAACAATCAGACAGAGATAAAATTTGGTGAAATCATGTCTTGCTATGAAGAAGTAAATGAGAAAAAGCCGAGTATAACAGATATTGTAAAGAACTCGATAAGATATAAAGGATGGCTAGAACAAGGAACAAACAAATTTTCAACGCGGTTAACTGTCTCCGGAGAAAATTTCGTGAAATTTGATTTACCTCAAAAAAAATACGCAGATGTTAATATCTCTACTTCTACCTAGTGGGTATGGATTACCTGACGCTATGCTCGCCACCAGTCAAATCCAACAAAAGATATCGTTTTTTCTCTTAGTTTTGGTATGGCTAGTATGAATTGCTTTTTGACTGTCGTCGCCAACCTTCCGGCAAGCACGATGCCTGTTGCAGGCAAATGGTCGGTAGGCTTGAAAACTTGTACAAGATACGGAGCATGATCTATTCCTGGGCCTCGTTCATAAACTGCAAAGTCGCACCCAAACTTGATTCCTGGTGAGACTATGTAGCCTTTATCTCTCAACGTCTGAAAAACCATGTATTTTCTATCGAAGTCGACATACTCCTTTTTACAAATATGCAATATCTTTTTGACGGATACCGGTTTACCACTGGCATTATAGACGGCTAATCTTCCTGTCTGTAGGAGGTAACACCCCTCGATTAGGTCCAAAATCAAAGGAGATTCAAATAAAATTCCCTTAGGTTTAGAGATACCTAAAGGTTTGCCGTAATACCCATTTCCAAATAGTGATCTGGACCCCTCCTTGTCCCAAATTATTATTCTTTTTTTTACTAATATGCCACTGACAGACATGTCATCACATACTCAGAGCTAAAATAGTAATCGAATCCGAGGCCTCTTGGCATTTATCCGCCACTCTAGATGAGCTTAGTATTCTGGATATCTCATCATGTAAGACAGCAATAGCCTTTCTTTTGGCTTGTACTTCCAATTCGCCACTATACATCTTGCATCCAGTTTACTATGAATGAGTCTATTAATCCTTTTGACTTAAGCTACGAGCGCGACAAATAAAGATCGTAATTTAAACATCCTTTTTAATCCAAAAAATGGACGGCAGCTAAGATGTGCTATCTGTCAGCATCTAGGTTCAATATTTCTTTAATCTGCTTACTTACTTATAGGAGGATAAACGAATTTTTATCACACTACTGCAAAATTCATTATATTGACGAAGACCCAGCTTAGCAGAACAAACTTTGCTCTACTAAGTTGTATGATTTACTATTATTATTTTTAAAGGACACTTTTATCTAGGACATCCATTTTATTATCCGTTCCCTTACCGAGGAACATCTGGCAGATACTAACGTGGCTCAGGCCTTGTAATAAGTAATAATCTCTTACTCTAGGAGAAAGATATCTTCTTGCCTGATTTATCACGATAAGTTTTTCCGAAGTCCTTGATATTAGCAAGTTTGTCTTGATCAAAAATAGTTCCGTCTTTGCAGACCAAGTAATCGTCGATACAGCAACTCGCGCATATACCTATTCCACACTTCATGTGTCTCTCCAGGCTGGCTTGGATTGGTAAAGAATGGGAACTTGCAATATTGAAAACTTCCCTCATCATCGGCTCTGGGCCGCATGTATATACCATGTCAAATTTTTCACGTCCTATTATACTGGTCATTGCATCTGTTGCCTTTCCTTCTAACCCGTAGCTGCCGTCATCGGTTGTGACAACTATCCCGTGGCGGGTGTTGGAAAGAAGATTAGCCGCAAACGTTTCAAAAAAAACCTCATGTTTGGTCTTTGCTCCGATAATAACAGTACAAGTAGTTTTATGTTCACTAAGAGTTTTTGCCAGTCGCATTAATGGAGCTAATCCTGTTCCACCACCCACTAAAAGGGCCTTGGTTACAGTGGAGGGTACCGTGAAGAAATTACCATATGGTCCTCTAATACCAATTGTTTCGCCCACCTCCTTTTTGTAGAGTGCAGTTGATCCATATCCTAGCCGACGGACTGTAACTGCTGCGCGGTCGTTCCTTTCACATAACATAATACTCATGGGTAATTCTTCCTTTCCAGGAATCCATAGCATTAAAAATTGTCCCGCTTTTGCCCTATGACTCATTCTATCTTTGAAAATGAACGTCTTAACGGAAGGAGTCTCAGCAATAACGTCTTCAATCACAACGTTCCTTATTTTATTAATATTTATGAGCAAGGCCTCTAACTTCCAGTAAAGTCAAATTCTTTCGCTCAAGATATTGTTTGATTCCTCTAGTTATAGTACCAAAGATACGCATGCCCTGACAGGCTATGACGCTACCCAATTGTACAGCAGACGCGCCTGCTAGCATAAATTCTATAGCATCTTCCCAACAAAATATTCCACCACAACCTATCACAGGAATTCCGACGTTTTCAGAAATTTCGTAAACGCTTCTCACCGCGATAGGCTTTATAGATTTTCCTGAAAGGCCGCCTACTTTGTTACTAAGGACTGGAATCCTATTCTCTATATCAATAACCATTGCTCGTATGGTGTTTATAGCAGTTATTGCATCTGCCCCAGATTCCTTTGCAACCTGAGCTATTTTGACCACATCCGTATTGCCTATACCGACTTTGATTGTTATAGGTTTCTTTGTGAGGGATTTTATTACCTTAATTATACGCGACACCATTTCAGGATCGTCTCCAACCTCCATTCCCATTTTCGATACGTGAGGACAGGAAAGATTAATTTCGTAACCTAAAATGTTGAGGTTGTCGAATTGCTTAATCAAGTATGGAAAGTCCTTATCAGATGAGCCAACTAGGCTTACGAATATAGGAAGGCAATCATTGCAGGATATTTCCTGCGAAAATGCCTTGGCTCCAGGATTCGAAAGACCTACGGCATTAACGTAGCTACCTTTACTGATAGAAGCGACGGTAGGATTTCGATACCCTTCAATGGCATTGTTACTTATAGACTTTGTCACGATACCCCCTACACCAGCCCTGTAAAGTCTACGGAATATGTCTAGAGAAATGCCCAAGAAACCCGAAGCGAGCATGGTAGGATTCCTGAATTGTATACCCATAAGCTCCGTACAAAGAGAATTATCGTCGCACGATTCACGACTTGGTCGCGTCAATCTTAGATACCTTGGATGTGAGAATATATTAGTTGATCATTCACCCAATAGGGCATAAT
>JBKPEX010000314.1:0-2028 GCA_046728625.1 Thermoproteota archaeon | reverse complement strand
AGATTATACTAATCGAAACGTTCTTCCAAATTTCTCATGCAGATGTTGTGGTTTTTTCCATAGTATTCATCATCCCAAGAATAATACAAATTCCTCACCAAGTTGAAGGTTCAAGAGAATGACAAAGTATTGAAAGACTTTTTAGATTATGAAGTAACTCTTTATAGTGTCGTAATTAAATCATGAATTGATGTCTTATCCAGAAGACGTATTCTCTAGAATGTATGCAGAAATAGGTAGAGATGATAAAGGTCTGGTTTATCCTAAGGAGGAAGTGGAAGAGGAGGTGAATCTCCAAGCAGTAGACGATGCCCTACAAACCAATATCTTTAACACTATGTTGAGTAGGAGATCGCAAAGAAAGTTTGAAAATAAACAGGTTGAAGATTCTAAAATCGAAATGATACTAGCCGCTGCTGATACAGCTCCAACAGCTGGTGGCTTTCAGGGATTTGAGATTTACCATGTTAAAAATCCAGACATTAAACTAAAGCTTGTTGATGCAGCTAATAAGCAGCCATATGTCAACGCTCCTGTTGTCCTTGTTTTCTGTATGAATCCCGACAGGGTAAAAATGAATTTTCCTCCTGATATTCTTAAAAAATTTTCTTTACAAGATGCAACACTTGCTGCAGCATATGCTCAGCTGGCAGCACATGCACTAGGTTTAAGCTCTATTTGGATAGGTATGATAGACGAGGGAAAAGTAATGACAGCACTCGGCACTGAATATTCACCTTCCTCAATTCTATGTTTAGGATATCCTCAGAAGATACTTCAACCCAAGCCAAAAAGAAGTTTGATCGATTTAATCCATGAGATATGAGTTCAACGAAGCTGCAGCCAATTTTCTTAACGTTTGAGATATAATTATCTAGCAGTATCAAGGATTGCGTTATTGATTGTTAAAATCTAGTCCTGTACCACAATTTGCGATACATGGATTTCTTTCTTCCTTGAATGGGCAGGCATAATTGCTAATTGCTAACATAACGACTATTTCATGTTTCTTACTACACTCAAAGTAATTAGATAAAAGTATGGAAGAAGTTTCAAGATACTGGATGTATTTTATACTAGTTCATAATTCAATCGTTTCCGATCGATATTTACTGCATGGAGCGTAAACCCGGTCTTGTAGCTATTGACTCCAAAGCTATTGATAGTATTATTAGATCAGATCTTATAAGAATTATTTGAATTAATGTAATTATAAGTTGTCTTGATGTACCCTATCAATATTAGAGTTACATTTGATAGACTTGCCGTTGCTAGAGGAGGATGATGTTACTCGGTGCTATCATTTTTATTTTTGTAAGTAGATTCGTTAGATTTTTTTCCTCTTGATCGTTGAATTTGTATACAGTCGTCACATATCCAAATGCCTCTTAAATATTGACCAGTCTTTATTTTTCCATGTTGTGTAACTTCGCTTTCTACAGAATCAGCAACTGGAGTCCCGCACTTGGAACATCTGGGTAGTATGTTTATCATAATGCGTAAGGGGGCGATTTCTAATTTATTGTTACTTGTTATTGTAACTACTGTCACTACGAAAGCCTTACAATGATAAGTGTAATATTTTTTGAATAGGGGGAATAACAGGTTTTAATTATTAAGGGTATTAATCATCTTATCCATAGTTATTGATAATGGAAGATATGGACCTCCATCTGAGATAGCTCTTGCTTAAGAGTTTTCATAGGTGAGAGTATTAAAGGAGCATTCACACCTACTTTCACCTTGTCCTGATCTTTAGCACCCTCATCGTCTGTTACAGTTAATGCAAACTCAAATGTTGTGTCCTTTTGTACTAACGGAACAGTGAACGTTGTAACCGGTTCGTCGGGGTTTTGTAGATCAACATTAACACCACCGCTTATTTGCTCCCATTTATATGATACAATTCTGCCAGTTTTATCTCGATCATGGCTGTGTGTACCATCCAAAGTAACCTCATCCCCTCTTACTGCTTTTTTGTCATTTCCAGCATCTGCTACGGGTTTTGTGTTGCCTTTAACTTCTACT
>JBKPEX010000307.1:0-31499 GCA_046728625.1 Thermoproteota archaeon | reverse complement strand
ATAATTGGCTATTATAGTGGCATTATCCTTAGAAACTTGTTCACTTAGAAGCTTATGATAATAATTATAAAGTCCATCTGTCGCGTTTTCTATTTTTCTTTTTTCAAATAATGATAGTTGTTGTTCCTCTTCATTCTTGATGGCATTACTATCTTTTGACTTTAGTATGAGTGACGATGCTTCCTTTTTATTCATAGTCTTTCTTCCTTTTTTCTAATATCTCATATAACCAAGCAAGTAATAAACAATTGCTTTACTATTGTTTATTTGAAGATTAATAAATATCCAGATGGTTCCCAAGATATCTTGATCTAACTTTTCAAGAATTCTAAATAAACGGTTATTAGTAGTCATTTACCAGTAAGTGCGGGCCATGTTAAAAGTTGCACTCATTGGGGCTACAGGTGCTGTTGGACAGGAATTTATAGTAGCTCTAAAAAACCATCCATGGTTTGAATTAACCCAGATTGCTTCATCTGAGAGATCCGCAGGTAAAAAGTATAGTGATGCTCTCCGCGATCCAAATTCCGGAATCCTAAGGTGGCATAATAAGGAGCAAATTCCTGAATATATACGTGATACAATACTCAGCAGAGTGGAAGATATTGATTCAAGAAAAGTCGACTTGATCTTTACTGCATTAGAATCAGAGGATGCGAAGAAGATAGAGCCCCGCTTTGCACAATCAATTCCAGTCATCAGCACTGCAGCAGCTTTTAGATATGAAGACGACGTTCCAATATTAATTCCTGGAGTAAATGATGATCACGTAGAACTATTACAACTTCAGGGGAAGACAAGAGGTTGGAAGGGCTTCATCGCTCCATTACCTAATTGTACAACGACAGGCCTTGTAATAACACTTAAGCCTTTAATGGATAAATTTCATGTTGAAACTGTGTTTATGACATCAATGCAAGCACTGTCTGGTGCCGGAAGATCTCCAGGAGTTATTGCTCTAGACATAATGGATAATGTAATTCCGTATATTCCAAAAGAAGAGGAAAAGGTTCAAGTCGAAACAAAGAAGATCTTAGGTCAGTTAAATTCTAAATCAATTGATCAAGCCATAATAAAAGTCAGTTGTACATGCACAAGAGTGCCTGTTTTAGACGGTCATACGGAAACAGTTTTTGTTGGAACAAAAAATCCTGCTGAACCGGAAGAAGTCAAGAAAGAAATGTTAAAATTCTCTAAATCCATATCGGTCAAAAGCTTGCCTACGGCTCCACCTGACTATATAATTGTTCACGACGATCCAACTAGACCTCAACCACGTATTGATAGAGAGATTAATGATGGTATGACCACAATTGTAGGAAGGTTAAGGAAAGATCCAGTATTTGATAATGGTATAAAATACGTCTTGCTTTCACATAATGAAAAAATGGGTTCCGCAAAAGGTGCAGTTCTACTTGCAGAACTATTAAAAGACAAAGGAATTATTTGACCATTCTTTTTATTATTAAAAATATCAAAGAATTTTGAAATTAATACATTTATTAATCAGGGAATTGGGGATATAATTAGGATATTAAATGGGAAGAATAGATGATTTAGATTTAACAATTTTGAGTGAGCTTGCAAAAGATGCAAGCATTTCTGTGCCGAAGCTATCAAAAAAGATTAACATTAATGCGTCTGTTGTTTATAGCAGAATAAAAAGACTTTTAAAAAGAGGCTTGATTAAAAAATTTACGATTGTAATTAATGACGAGGCGCTTGGTTTCAATGTAAAAGCGCTAACTGGAATAAATATGGATTCTAAATTGAGGGATAATGTTCTACATGAATTATTTAAGACTCTCGAGGTCCGTGAAGTAGCAGAGGTGACAGGAAGATTTGATGTCCTTGTAACCATGAACGCGCGTTCACTAGATGAGATGCATCACTTGATCTCAGAAAAGATAGGGCGTATTGAGGGAGTTCAAAAGACAGAAACATTTATAGAAATGAGAAAAACTGCTCGTGAAATAATGTACCCAACTTCTATATCCAAGTAATCATACTTATTGGAATTTTATTAGTATTCATTCTTCATTACGCCCTTGAAGATATAACTATTAGATGTACTTTTTATAATCGTTCTAAAATAGAAGTGATATCGGTACTTTGATCCCACAAACCACAATGAGCAATAGTGTTAAGAATTACTATGAACTTACCAAGCCAAAAATTTGGTATTTGTTGGTATTCACAGCTTTTTGTGCAGCGCTTACGGCATCCTTACTGTTTCGTCTTCCTGTTCAGCCATCTACATGGATATTGCTTATTGGAGGGGTAGCTGCTGGTTCTGCGTCTGCTGACACGCTGACTGGCTATAATGATCGTGACATTGATGCGATTATGGATAGAACTAGAGAGAGACCCATACCATCAGGAAGAATTGCTCCTAAAAATGCGCTACTATTTGGTTTAATCTTGGCTGCGATTTCTCTGATACTCGCTTGGCTTATCAACGTTTGGACCTTCGCATTAATGGTTTTTGGATTGTTTGACAATATCATAGTATACAGTAAATGGTTAAAGAGGAAAAGCAAAGCAAATATTATTTTAGGAGGATTCTCAGGAGGTGCACCCGCTCTTATAGGATATGTAGCTGTAACAACACAGAATATTGAAATTGGTATAGTCATGGCGGCCTTGGTTTTCCTATGGATTCCTACCCACATCTGGAGCCTTGCGTTGCATGTGAGGAAGGACTATACAAAGGCAGGCATCCCTATGTTAACAGTAGTTACAAGCGAGAAGAAATCCGTACGCATAATCGCAATAACAACTTTGATAATGGTTATGTTTAGTATTCTTCCATTCTTCTTCAATCAATTTGGGTTAATTTATTTAAGTACAGCCAGTGTTCTTGGTGTTGCAATGATAGCTTTATCCATATTGTTGTTACTTAAACCAAGTGAAAAGACTTCATGGACAGTATTTAAATTCTCCAGCCCCTATTTGGCTGGACTTTTCATTGCATTTATAGCTGATGCATTGTTCCACTAATTCGTATAAGTTGTATGATAGAATAATAATAGTATAATAGTTGTAGTAGCAATAGCTATTGTATAAATAAAGATCTCTCACATTCATATAATAACCTGGCAATAACGACATGTGCTTCTAATCCTACTTTTGCAATTGAATATGAGCTATCGAATAATTTACTAGTATCGTCAGAAAAATGTCCCCTCGGAAAACCTCCTATCACAAATGCAAGGTGATTGTTATTACTGATGTTTTTCAAAACTACATTCTCAACAGTACTTTCAATCCCCATGCTAGAAAGTCCTATCAATTTGTCAGGCCTTACTATATTCTTTATCAAATCTTCAAATGTAGTATTATTGTATAATTCTAAAAGATTTTTATTTTTGTCATTAATACTGTGGCCATTATTACTCTTTTTTATTATAACTTTCTCTCTAAATAACTTCATCATCAATCCTTCAAAGCGAAAATATGATTTTGGTATTCTCACATTTTTAGCTATTAAAATTACTTTATCATTATTTGTATGTACATACACATTTAACATTTCATTAAAAAAAAGTGGAGTAAATAATGCTTCCATAAGCGCAAAATGTACTATATCTGGTCTACCTCTTTTCCAACCTGCATTCAATTTATAGCGCATCATTGCACTATGATGGTAACTTCTATCCAGTAGAAGCTCCGATGGGTTTTTCCCCAATCTTTCAGCGTAATTCTTAACTGAGGGATGTCTTGTGATTTCTTTTGGTATAGTTTCTAAAGCAGATTCAGCTATAACTAATGAAAATGATGGCTTCAATGCGAAAGTAGTATACAATATACAATTCTATCTGATCCTACAAGTTTGTTTCTAAGGATCATAGATATTGAGCATTGACAAGTCTTATTTTCTTTAAGCAATTTCAACTAACATGTGTAATACTATTGTTCCTTAAAATCTATTCTATACTCTCTGGATATTGCTTGTACAATATTCATTGGCTAGATGGACCAGATTGTACTCAAGCAATTGAAAATGAAATCACCGTTTAAATGCTACAATATGCAAACACCCTCATTAACAATGGAGTGTTCTATATACTACGTGCTATCTATTCAGCTTTGTACAAGTTATGTTTCTTTGCGTAAATTAGTTGTTGTAGTTCCCTAATGCAATGTCCAAGCTCATATCTAGCATCTTGCTCATTGCCTCTATTAACTATGATTTCTCCCGGACCAAACTTTGTACCGTTGATTACTATTGGTATCTTCATGTGCAGGATTTCAGCAATAAATTCAAAAAAATTGGGATAAGTAGAATTATTTACGTAGAGATATGTAGTTGTACCTCCGCTGACAACTCCCTTACTTTGTAATGGAATACTAAAATTTTGCGATGATACATAATCAATAATGCTAACTGCTATAGTAATAGATTCAGAGATAAGCTCTGTATGTTGCTTTAATTCTGAGTACTTCTTTGAAGCATCTTCTAATTGATCAAAATTATTCATGATTATCTAGACTTAGATCATCATCACAAGTTAATTACTGTATTGACATTATCTCCAATTCTATGTAATTACTGAATTGACCTCTTTTAATGTAACAACATATATACAATATATTCATAAGTCTCGTTTATTTTGTACATAACTATCATATCATTATGAGAAGGCATATTGTTAAGAATATAGCAAAAGAAAGAATTGATCTCTTAATAGCAAATGCTTTGCGTGAATTGAGGTGTGATGAGCGTCTTGCCAACGATGAAGCAAGACTTGCCAGAAAAATCGCTATGAGAGTACGGCTAAGGCTTCCTTATGATGTAAGGCAACTATACTGTAAACAATGTAAACAATTTATCACTCCGGGAAAAGGTGCCAGAGTTAGAATAGGGAGATCTAATATAAGATCCGTAAGGACTTCATGTTTGAAATGCGGCCACGTTTACCACAAAATCTTAAGATAATAACCCACGATCCTTTAATCAATTGTAATTGAAATTAGCTACAAGAATTAGAATAAGGATTTATAAGGGAATCTCCAAGTGACTATTCGATAATAAACTATGGCTAAGGCTTATGACGTTTCCGCTCACGACCTTATAATTAGATTAGCTGAACAGCTAAAAAAAGAAAAGAAAATTGAGGCTCCAGAATGGGGAGCATTTGTAAAGACAGGTACACATGTTGAAAAGATTCCAGAAAATAAGGATTGGTGGTATACTAGATGCGCATCCATACTCAGAAAGGTATACGTTCATGGTCCTATCAGTATCTCAGATTTGAAAAGTGAGTACGGGGGAAGAAAAAGGATTGGATATAACTTGGATCATCATAAGGATGCAGGAGGAGCAATCATTCGTAAGGCATTACAACAACTTGAATATGCAGGATATATAACCAAAAAAAAGGAAGGCAGGTTAATCACGGAGGAAGGAATGAAAAAAGTTGACAGAGTGGCCACAGAAATTTATAAGGAAATAATTAAAACAGTGCCTGGACTGGAACGATATGCTTAATTTATATTTATAAGGAGGGATGATTATGTCGTTCTCTCAATCGCCTCCAAGGCCAAATGACAATAATGACGATTCAAAAAAACAGGAAGCTGAAGTGACAGCAATGCGGCAGCGTGCTTTAATGGTCTTGCTGGATACCGAAGCGCGTCAAAGGTTAATGAATGTCAGAATGGTTAAACCAGAGCTTGCTACAGCAGTGGAGAATTATTTAATAAATGCAGCCTCATCAGGAAGAATCAACAGACCGCTGAACGATGAAGAATTGAAACAGATTTTGCTGAATATACAACAACCTAAAAAAGATTTTAGAATAAATAGACGTTAAATTCTGATTAGATAGTAGCATTTGCTGATCTGCTTATCGACGGAAATTTAATCATTATGGCAATTTTGGAATCTTAGTGGATCAGCTGATCTAGCGTATAAAATTCAAGGAGGATAGTTGAATAATATTGGTAATTAGTTAAGGTTGATATTTAACGACCAAATATCGGTTGATGATCTTTTTACGCTACAGTATATATCTTCTGAAACTACTCTAAAGTCCGGTATATCCCATAATAGATCATTCTTGGTAGATGCATAGTGTCTCTCCTTTTCCTGGATACATATATAATATATGTTCCTGGCGAATCATAAAATATAAACCCAGATGATACTATATTAACTTTGACATATGTTAAAAAAGTAAGATGGAATATTTCCTAACTTGAAGTATAATTGTCTTCCATAAGTAACTTTACTATAGACCTAATTCCAAAACCTGTAGCACCTTTAGGATTATAACTACGATCATGTGTGCCATCTTGAGTCCAAGCAGGTCCGGCAATATCCAAGTGTATCCATGGAATTCCGTCAGTGAAATTTGATAAAAATGCGGCAGCAGTTATTGCTCCTCCAGGCCTACCACCAATATTTTTAATATCAGCAACGTTGCTCCTTATCTGTTCATGAAATTCTTCATACAAAGGAAGTTCCCACATCTTTTCTGCAGTCTTAGCCGAAATTTTCCCTAACCTCTCGGTTAACTGTTTATCTGTTCCTATCATAGCAGCTACGTTTGCGCCAAGCGCAATGATACATGCTCCAGTTAAGGTGGCCATATCAATAACAACCTTGGGATGATATGTTGCTATACCGTAGGCCAAAGCATCGGCTAAAATGATTCTACCTTCGGCATCTGTATTTATTACTTCAATTGTTTTTCCATTATACAATCGTATAATATCTCCTGGTCTATATGAATTACTGGACGGCATATTTTCGACAGAAGGAATAACGGCTACAACATTCAATGGAAGTTTCAGTGATGCGACCGCCTTCATAATACCGACAACATTACAGCCACCACACTTGTCAAATTTCATTTCGTCCATCTTATCCCCAGGTTTTAATGATATTCCACCTGTGTCAAAGGTGACTGCTTTTCCCACTAACAGATATGGTCTTTGATCTTCCTGATTGCCATTATATTCTAATATTATCATCTTAGGAGGATTGTTACTCCCATTTCCAACTGCAACTACGCCGTTTAACCCAATCGATTCCATCTCATATCGTTCTATAACACTCATTTTCAAAGAATATTTATCTGCAACTGACGATGCAAGACTGACAAATTGTGCTGGAGAACATTCATTAGGAGGGAGGTTACCCATCTCACGTGCAAAGTTAACAGATTCAACAATTAAACTTGCCTTATCTACAACAGATTGAAATCTAGTCACATCCGAATTAACCAAAATTGTGATGTGGATTGGTTTGTTGGAATAAGAAACTTCGTCATTGCTCATTGTTTTATACTTATTGAAGGAATAAAGCGACAGATTAATGCCCTCAGATATTGCTTCTAATAAACAGTCTTCTACATTAGAAAATGGTAAAATCGAGATTTCTTTTATTCCAAGTTCTTTTGCTTTTAAAGCAGTTTTTCCCGAAATAATTCTGGCACTTTCATTGGTAAATTTTTCTTTTTCTCCAAGTCCAATAAACATAATCTTTTTCATTGGCCCCTTGTTCATCGTAGGAATTATAAGAATCGATCCAAAAGTACCCCGAAATTCTTTATTATGAAAAATCTCCTTAATTGTTGAATAAATAAGTGGATCTAATTCTTTTGATTGGACGAAATCCTGTTCATTTTCAAAGATACCAATAACAAGTAATTGTGTTTGCTTCTGGCCAATTTTTGCTTTTTCTACATGTACATGAGCCATTCTAATATGTGACACTAGACTTTAAAGTATTTAAAAAAGATAGTGTGTATGTAATATGCTACGTTTTATATTATATTTTCCTAGAACCACAATTTTTACACGGGTAAACAATGAGGAGATATTATTATGGAAATACACAAATCTGGTGAATGACATGTCTAATAATGATTTTGAAAATAGGGTTAATATCCGACACTCACGATAATATAAGAAATATTGAGAAAGCTGTCACGATATTTAAAAAGAAACATGTAAGCTTCGTTATCCACGCGGGAGACTTTGTGAATCCTGAATCAGTCAAGCCATTTAAGGGAATAAAGCTGATTGGAGTGTTGGGGAATAATGATATAGACATAGCTGGACTCACAAATGCTTTTAATAATATAAACGGAGAACTTAGAGGCGAGCTTTGCGAAATGGAACTGGATGGTCTAAGGTTAGTTGTTTATCATGGAACCAAACCACATCAGAAAAGTTCATTGGTTGGATCCGGAAAATATGATGTTGTGATTTACGGACATACACACAGATTGGAAAAGAGAAATTATGGAAAGATAATCGTCCTCAATCCGGGTACCGCGAATGGCTGGTTTTTTGGATATAAGGCAACTATTGCGATATTCGATACTAAAACCAGGTATTCTGAATTTGTTAGTTTATAGTAAATAGGATTGTTTGGAGGACCCGTGCTCATTTAAGGAATTTGTGAAATAAGCATATTCTGTATGTTATAAAGATCTTATCTTGTACTTTGGGTTCTTTTTATAACTCCTTGGTTTCCCTAGATTATTCAAATCCACTTTGTTGGAAAGGCTACTATTTGCTTCAAGGCCTTTGGTAAGAGGTATACATGGTCTAAAACTATATCTTTTTATTTTGCCTGTGTCCGCAATTTGTTACTATGACATACGGAAAATTATACGGTTGTTCTCGCTATGGCTTTTAATATGCGATATCTGGATTTAAAAATGAAAATACGGAATGTACGAATGTTGGCTATTCAAGGCATTGCAGAAGCAGGTTCTGGTCATCCTGGCGCGTCATTTTCCGCAGCAGAAATTATGGGAGCACTTTACTTTAGAAGAATGAAACACAATGCGTCTAGGCCGGATTGGAAAGACAGAGATTATTTTATAAATTCGAAGGCTCACTCTGCTCCGGGTTACTATGCGACTTTGGCTCTTGCTGGTTATTTTCCTATTGATGAAATAAAGACATTGCGTAAGATCGAAGCAAGACTTCAAGGTCATCCGGTTAGATATTCTGAACTGCAAAAACACCAAAGTGTTCCAGGTATCGAATATTCAGGAGGTTCTGAAGGTATAGGCCTCTCTGTATCTATTGGCATAGCACTCGCAAATAAATTAGATAATAAAAAAAATTATATTTATACCTTGATTGGAGATGGGGAATTGAATGAAGGACAAATCTGGGAAGCAGCTATGGCAGCAGCCAAATTTAGATTGGACAATATGGTAGCAATATTAGATCGTAATCGCATACAACAAGATGGTTTCACTGAAGATGTTATGCCGTTGGACCCTGTACGTGATAAATGGGCAGCTTTTAATTGGAATGTGATTGAGATAGATGGGCACAAGGTGGAAGAGATAATTGATGCCCTATACAAAGCAAGTCAGACAAGAGACAAGCCGTCTATAATAATATGTAATACTATCAAAGGCTACGGCATAAGACATATGACTAACAATCCACAGTGGCACGGAAAAGCTCCCCCAATGAAACATACTCCCATATTGTTAGAAGAACTTGAAAGTGAATGTTTAATCGCTCCTTCCATTATAGCAGGCGAACGAGAAAACTATGATGAAAAGGTTAGAAAGGCAGAAAGGGGAGGGGCAGATGTTATACATTTAGATGTAATGGATGGAAAGTTCGTACCAAATACAACCTTCTTTGCAGACACAATTAAAAAATTACGACACATCACTAACTTACCGTTTGATGCACATCTTATGATTGAAAAACCATTGGAACATATACAAAGCTATATAGACGCCAGATGCGATATAATTACAGTTCATGCAGAGGCATGTAACGAAGTTGAATTTTTACAGATAAATGACAAATTGCTTGCGAATGGAATTAGCCCAGGTATTGCTGTTAATCCTGATACTGAAATACCGGAATGGCTTTTTCATCATCATTATCTAGAAAATATTGATGTAATAATAATAATGTCTGTTAACCCAGGGTTTGCAGGACAGAAATTCATTCCAGAAATCTTAATGAAAATGTCCTTAACAAATAAAAAGCTAAGAGAATATGGTTTCAAAGGATATGTAGAAGCTGATGGAGGTATTGATGCTACAACGTTGCAAGACGTATATGAGGCAGGAGCCAGAATTCTAGTTGCGGGAAGTGCAGTTTACGGTAGCAGTGATATTCATGGTGCAATTATCCAGTTAAAACACACAGGAAATGTGGCCTTAGAAAGAAGGTTGTTAAAACATGCAACAAAATTGGGAATAAGAGTTGATTGGATGAAGACACGTAAACATATATTGATTCCACTTGCAAAAGAATTAGAAATAGAGGAAGAGCTTCATGCAATTAAGTAAAGAGAAAAAGATAGCAGATATGAGAGCAGCCTATGGTGACACATTATTAGAGCTAGGAAGAACTAATCATAATATCGTATGTGTAGGAGCAGATACTACAGAATCGCTTAAGACAAAGAAGTTTGGAGACAAGTATCCGGATAGGTTGTTTAATGTAGGTATTGCAGAAGCAAATCTTGTCTCTATTGCTGCTGGTCTTGCTATAGCCGGTAAAATTGCTTTTGCTAGTACTTATGCAGCATTCCTTCCAGGTAGATGCCTAGATCAAATTCGTAATGCTATTTGCTATCCAAATCTTAGTGTAAAACTTGTAGTTTCACATGCTGGCCTAACTGTGGGACCAGATGGAGCATCCCATCAGCAACTTGAAGATTTTTCAAGCATGAGGGCCATTCCTAATATGCGAGTAATTGTTCCAGCTGATGCTGTAGCAGTGAGGAATTTAATTAGAATCATTGTAGACACTCCTGGCCCATTTTATGTTAGGCTTGCGAGGCCGTCTAGTGAGGTTCTCTATAATGATAATGAGGATACAACATTTGGAATAGGTAAAGGAAATATTCTACGTGACGGCTCTGATGCAACTATCATAGCATGTGGCCTTATGGTTGCTAAGTCCTTAGAGGCAGCAGAATTTTTGAAAAAGAATGAAGATATGTCATGTTGTGTTGTAGATATGTTTTCAATCAAGCCTATTGATACAGAACTCGTTACAAAATGCGGCAAAGGAACAGGAGCAATTGTAACAGTTGAGGAGCACAACATTATAGGGGGATTAGGCGGAGCCGTAGCAGAAGCATCTACCGAAGGTTATCCTGTACCAATAAAGCGCGTAGGAACACCTGATACCTTTGGTGAGTCTGCAAGAGATGAAGAAATCGATTTGTTGTTAGAAAAGTACGGTCTTACCGCAACGAAAATAGCACAGTCCGTTGTTGAATGTAGGAGTAGAAGTAAAAAATGAAGATATTTCTTGATACTGCGAATCTAGAACATATCAGAAAGTATAACAGCATGGGAATTATCGATGGTATTACCACCAACCCAACCCTTCTATCAAAAGAAATGGGGAATCCGGTGGAGATTATGCGTGAGATCGTTAGAATCGTAAGAGGTCCTGTTAACCTTGAAGTTATAGGTATAAAAACAGAAGAAATATTGGAGGAAGCTCATAGGTTGAAAAAGTACGGGCAGAACGTAGTAGTCAAGGTACCAATGACCCCTGAAGGAGTTGCAGCAGTAAACAAGTTAAATGACGAAGGAATCGATACCAATGTTACACTTGTTTTCTCTGTTAACCAAGCGATTATAGCAGCGAAGGCAGGAGCCTCATATGTAAGCCCTTTTATAGGCAGATTAGATGACTATGGACATGAAGGGATGACTGTTATCAAAGAGATTGTTCAGATCTTTAAGAATTATCAATTCAAAACTGAAGTCCTTGTTGCAAGTGTAAGACATCCGCTTCATATAATCGAATCTGCAAAAATCGGTGCACACATTGTTACACTGCCACCTGATATTTTAGGAAAAATGATGGCCCATCCTCTTACCGACAAAGGATTGTCAACATTTTTATCGGACTGGGAAAAAGTAAAGAGAGTGAACTCTGGCTTAGTAATCTAGGATCGGAGGAGGTTTATTATTTTTTTTGGCATATCCTGTAATCGGCTAACCGCTAAGCTTCTTTCATAGTTTAAATATTTAAGATTATTACCGATGCTAATAGCATCACTCAAATTTCTACCTACACCAAGTGCTACCATATGTATTCCCAATTTTCTATACGATAAAACCATTTTTTGGACTGCATTGAAATCTGATGGTTCTCCATCTGTTAATGTGACCATCACGTCAGGCTTAAATGACTTAATAATAGGTAACAATAATCCATAAATTTCTGCAATGGGTGTACCTCCGCTTGCCTTGATCTGTACAAGTCTACGAGAACAAACAATTGACCAGTTTATGTTTGGTGGCTTTATTACCCAGCATTTGACCTGTTGTGATTCAGTGCTAAACGCATAAACTGCGAATCTTATCCCAAGGTACTGCAGAGATTCGCATAGAGCAATGGTGGCTTTTTTGTATTCTAACTCCACATCCTCTATGCTGCTGGAGTGATCTAGTAAAATTGCAATTTTTGTTTTAACTGAGAGCTTAAAATCTGAAAGAAAGGGTTTGGATGACATCTCACTATAACTTTCAGCGTCAAATTCTTCACCTGTCTCATCATGTACCTCTATCCATCCTGTCTTCCAGTCTCTAAAGATAGATCTGACTTTTCTAATTAGATCGGTGTCATAGATTTTAGTCTCATCAACATCCATTTTTTCGGGAATACTTAAACCGAAATTTTCCAAGACTTCGTAACCTTTATTTTCGGTTTTTTTACTTTCCTGTACAAGGGTTTCAAACTCATATAGGATGTCATTTCCTTCAAGAATGTCTTTCGCACTCTTATCCAGGTCTGTCTGTTTATTCTTGATTTTGAGGATCTTTTCTACTTCTTTAAATATTTCACTTTGATTCATGGATATACCAAATCTAGTCCTCGGTGCTAGGATAGGAACAGAAATTAGAGGATCTATTTCAAGCATTTTAATTATCTGAGGAATATGCTGTTCTAGCCACTCGGTTTTGTAATTATTTTTAATTGCATCTTGTATTATATTGTTTGCAAAATCGGAAGCTTTTCTTACCCTTTCGTATTCACTTCCATACAATTCGCCCTTAATATACCCGGTCATAAAATACTGTGAAAAAGCTTCAATAACCTTGTATCTACCATAAATTGAATTTAGTAGTGGTCGCAAAATCCAAGATATACCTTCGTTAAAAATAAGCTCATTCACCATGCCCTTCCATTCGCTTAATCCAAGAATTTCTACTCGTTTGGTTTCAATAGTATTTAAAATAAATCCAAATGCATGATCATAGCTTAAAACCTTTGTTGAATATAGCATTCGCATAGATTCATACCATAATGAAACGCGCCATTGACGATATTTTTGAAATTCGTTACCCGGATAATAATCTAGTAGTGGAAGAATAATCTGATTTTTGTCTGGTCTTGCTATAGGCATTTTATCCTTAGTC
This sequence comes from Thermoproteota archaeon, assembly GCA_046728625.1. Classification (GTDB taxonomy): domain Archaea; phylum Thermoproteota; class Nitrososphaeria; order Nitrososphaerales; family Nitrososphaeraceae; genus DASQQB01. The sequence goes on along the minus strand of JBKPEX010000307.1, from coordinate 18,111 downwards.
AATACTATTACCACTTTGGAGTTGTTAGACCACCTTCTAGCCAAAAAAGTTGCAATGTCTAGCAAAACGTCATTTCTGTTAATCACCGCATTCAATTTATGTGATAAAAACGACTCTGGAGTTGATGATGAGGGCTGTGACATAATAAAGACACTAATCTCCAAAAATTGAGGTTATCATATCCATTACCTTTCTGTATTCAACCTCCCCCCACTGACCATATGCGTTCGCAAATACGATTTCAGCGGCATGTTTTGCAGAAGTATCTCTATTAAGCAGTTTTGCAAATGCGATTGTTTCTCTTAGGCTAGGACTATAATACAATTCTTCCACTGCTGCTGCGTCCCGTAGGCTTTTGGCAAGTTTGATCGCCTGTTTTACATAGTTTATTTTTAAACTATTGACAGGAATATGGCGTTCTATAATTTCAAATTCTATATCTTCTGGAGGGTAATCCATACGTATTCTTACAGGAAATCGACTTAGAACCTGAGGCGGCAGCTCCTTTGTTCCCACGTGAGATAAGGGATTAATTGTTGCGATGACGAACCAGCCACTATTAGCATTCACAATCTGCCCCTCTGCTTCCTTTAGAACTAGTTGTTTCCGGTCATCAAGAGCTTCGTCTAATCTTAGCAAGACATCAGCTTCAGCCGCATTTAACTCATCAAGGTATAATAGACTTCCCTCCCGCATAGATTTGACAAGTACGCCTTCAACAAAGTTGATATCACCTTTTTCAAGGGTTTTAGCACCAACAAGATGTGATTCTTTCGTTCGAAGACTAAAGTTAACAGAAGATAATTCTTTTTTTATCTCGGAAGCAAATTTCCTTACGAGAGTTGTTTTACCAGTTCCTTTAGGACCTATAATTATAGCAAACAATCCTGTGTCATACGCTTTGTTTAAAGTCTCAAGAGAACCATTCCAATCTATATAATTGATTTCCATCATATCTGATCTTATATTATACTTTTTTTTGTAGTTGGTCTTTATTCTGAAGCATAATATCCAAAAAATTAATAGTCAACTTTGCTTTACTCTTTCTATAGTCCATATATTATGAGTGTCCTTTGATAATTTGTTTCTTCTTATATAAATAGTCGGTAAGAAGTGCCCGATCAAATGCTTCTGGATTCATATAGTAAGATCTGCCTTTTACGGCTTTTTCCATTTCATTGACGTATTCTAGCAATGAATTTTCTTCGCTTATCATGATCGTATCGATTTCAATTCCTATATTATGACATTTTTTAGCTTCCATAATTGTTTTTTCTCCAATATATTGGTCCACATGTTTATAACGATAACATAAATAGATAAGATCTCCTGATGCTGTATCGAGACTCATATCATGATGCATTTTTACTGCATTAAGGGTTTCCTGATCTGGCATATAAAAATGGGAATATGGTCTTTGGGACAGAATTTCATTCTGTTCTTTCTTGTCATCTATAAAACATGCACTTGGATGACCGTCTGTTACTAAAACTATTCTTCTAGTCTTAGCGCCATCCTTTTGAAGGATTTTCCTTGCTAATCTGAATGCTGCCTGGTAATTTGTATAGTGTAAAAAATCAGATCCTGGTTCAAATGTCTTAAGATATGGAATATCTTGAGGAGCGACTTTTGAGGCCAATGCTCCAAATCCTATGATATATACAGAATCAGTTGTAAAGAATTTCCTATTTAAAAGAAAGAGACTCCACAGTGCTCTCTTGGCAGCCTCTATTCTACTCATATCGCCAAACATCGAAGAATATCTCATAGTTGAGCTTAAATCAATGCAATAAACAATAGATAGACGAATATCTTGTGTCGTTTCATACTCTTCGAGATCTTCTATACTAATATCTAAAGGAACTTTTATCCCTAGGTGGTCTCTTCTGCTATCACTTCTTGCTATTCTCTGAATAGTGTTCAGCAGTGATATTGGAACATTAATCAACCTGATGTCATCTCCATATTCATATTTCTTTGTTGTATCCATTATAAGTGACCCCATCCCTAGATTAGTTGTCTGATGTAGACCCAAGTCACCTGTTTTTAGAGCCTTCATTATATCATTCAACATTTTTCCACCAATGCTAACGAAACCTTTTGTACTAAGCCACTTTCTGGAATCGACAAGATAGCCTCCTTGTATTAACTGTGTTATTATCGGTATTCCGAATGTTCTAACCTCTTTGCTTTTTTTAAAATCGGTTTTGTTCTGTTCCTGCTTTTTCCAATATTCATGGCTTTGATTATGCTTGGAATTATCCAATACATCCTCCAAAGTTTGCTCCAATTCTTCTAAAGTAGGAGTCTTTTCCTTTAACACTTCTCTTCCTATAGCGCTAAGCAGCCTATCAAGTACATGATTAGGGATTTTTTTTTGTTCTGTTCCCATTTCGTCCCCTTCTTTTTGTTGTTGCGAATTTCCGTCTTCAGGTACATAATAAATAAACCTTTTTGTATCCGAACTACTCTTGTATACAGACATAAGTTTCATCATCCTTCTTATCAAGTAACGGAGGCTGGATCCATCTTAGGCCCTCTAAGACTAGCTCAGTAACTGCTGCGGTAAATTCGCCGTTCAAATTTGGTCTGATAGCTATACTGTCTATCTTATTTATTCCAACTTCTTGAGCATTTTCCACTAGTTTTTTTTGCTCATATGTAATATCTACAATAATTCCATTTACCACTTGCTTTAGCATAGGCAATTTTGTCAACTGTTTTTCATAGTCAATCGAATCTGATTTTTTATTGCCTAATATTGCCTGAGATACAGAAAAGGATTTATTTTTTGCAAAATCATTTTTTAATTGCGATATTTGTTCCAAGGAAACAGCCTTCTGAACATATTCAAGTGAAACCTCCTTAATTACACTTTCAATAATTGAATCTAATACATGTATTCTATTTTGTCTGTTGTCTTCTATATCAGATAATTCAAATTTAGAAGACTGATATATGCTATGAATATCACAAAATCTCGGTATTGCCTTAACATGATGCAACACTGCTCTTACCCGCTCTGCTTCACTAATCATCAGTTCCATAGAATGTATTGCCATTCTAACACTTACTCCTTTATCTTGATTGATATCTGGATGAGATCTAGCTAGTTGCGTTATTTTGGCAATTGTCTTTAAGATAAAAATAGGTAAAAAGACGTTTTGTATATCAGCTATTTGCGCTTCCTGAATAATAATGAGCATCTCATCCTTAGCAGTTTTCGGATAATGAGTCTCTATATGACTACGCAACCTATCAAACAGTGGCTCAATGATCTTGCCCGAATGAGTATAATCTACTGGATTAGCTGTTGCGATGATTCTTGCATCAGGTTTGAAAATAACAGGATAAGATCCTGTTGTGAATTTGCCTTCTTGTAATACACTCAATAATGCAACCTGTTTTCTTGGATCGAGCACAGGTAACTCATCAATACACAGAATTCCATGCCTTGCTTGTAATAACTGACCAGGAGAATACGATTCCATACTATATAGTTCAACTCCTTTTTTGGCAATTTTAATAGCATCAATCTGTCCTACTAGATCTTTAACAGAAATATCTGGAGTAGCAAGAATGTATCTATACCTTTCCGATCCTGCAGCCCAGTCAATTTTAGTTTCTAATTTATCGTTTCTAATAATGTCTTCACATTCTTTAGAAACATTAAATTCTGGAAAAGAGCGAACAAGTTCAGTATCATTTAAGAGATCAATAAGCTGACTTTCAGGAATAGAAGTAGGAATATCATTTGTAATTGATCCTCTCACTATTGGAATAGGTGAAAGCAAATTCGTGGCGATGGATTCAGCAATTTTTGTCTTTGCTTGTCCAATTTGTCCAATCAATAGGAGGTCATGACCTGATAAAACAGCTCTATTTATAGCAGGAATAACATCATCTTCGTAACCAATAATGCCAGAATATGCATATTCCCCTTTTTTCATTTTTGCAATAAGATTACCGCGTAATTGCTTCTCAACTGTAACGTGTTTATAATTAATCGTTAACAAATCCTCTAGTGTTTTGATTTTTTTGTAGTCTTCAGGAAGGCCAGGTACGAGCTCATTATATTCTGGGCTAGAAGTATAAGAATGATGCACCATATCTTGAATAGTTTTTAAACTCATGAATTACCAAGATTAGATCTGTAAAGAATTTAAATATTTAATCATGAGAAACTACTTGAAGTAATGTTATCGTGTATAATGATTTATGCAGCTATATTACAGCCAGGGAATTGGTTAAGATAATGAAAAGAAGTTTCGTTGGCTCTTCCGTGGTTGATAAAAATGATGCTGTGTGATTATGATGTAACCTTATTACAATCACTTGTTACAATAGGAGTAGATCCGAGTGATTAAATGGCCACATCTAAAATAGAAAAAGATGTTCTATCTTTGTCTATATGCCTTTTACAAAACTTGAATTTATGCTCGTACATATATTATACATAGATTGAAGATTCTGCGGTATGATACCACATATAATAGAGTAACTTTTATCCTTTTTCTTCGATTTTAGCCTGTACTCTTTCCTCTAGACTAGGCAATTCTCTTTTCTCATCTTCTTGTTCTTTTTTCATTACAGTTTCTCCCTCGATATTTTTTTCATTTCTAATAGTTAATTTTATAGCATTATTTACATACATAATTTTTGCAAGATCACCTAATCGTTTAATCATGGTTAATTCCTTTGTTTCTACGAATATTTCATTCAAGCCGACGCCAACAGATCGGTGACCTATCTCTATATCAAATCCACATTCTATCTTCTCTACTCTGAATCCCCTTTCTGTAAGGGTCTTAATTATCTCATCCTGTATCATATCTTAAGGTATAGACAAGAATGTGGCTAATATGTGGATACACCAGACAAAGATATGGATTCGATATTAGGATTTTGTGGTTATCCATTGTGTTTGAGCAGTCAAAATACATATGGAATTTAAAGTACATTTTATATTGCTTTGAATCTAAATTTATCTAATTTTATCAATTGGTGATATGAACCGAATTGCCCTGGATCAGCCTTATCTAATTCAGATTCAGTGATAGAATCTTCCTCCCGGTCATATACCTTAAGTAGTTGATATGTAGTAGAGCGTTGGGCTGGCACCTTACCTGCAGATCTGATTATTGTTCGAATTTCTTTTGGCTTCATTAGTTGACCATATTGTGCACCGGCTGCTGTAGAAATGCTCTCATTTATCAGGGTACCACCAAAATCATTTACGCCCACTCCAAGCAATACTTGTGACATTCTGGATCCCTCTTTAACCCAAGAAGTTTGGATATTATCGATGTAATTATTTAACATAATGCGGGCTACTGCATGCATCTTTATTACCTCATTTCCATCTGGTCCAGGACGCATATTGGAAATAAAACCATGATTATACATTGGTGCTTCGTTATGAACACAACTAAGAGGTACAAATTCAGTAAATCCATGTGTTTCCCTTTGGATTTTTCTCAATAGATCTATGTGTTTTGCTTTATGAAGTGCTGATTCAATATGTCCATACATAATAGTGGAAGTGGTAGGAATATTCATAGAATGTGCCAATTTTATAATCCTAGTCCAATCCTTTACAGTGATTCTACCGGGAGATATTAAATCTCGCATTTTCTGATCCAAGATTTCAGCTGAGGTGCCAGGAAGACTGCCTACTCCTGCTTCCTTAAGCATCGCTAGGTATTCTTCAACTTTCAATTTGGCTCTCATTGCTCCATACAATACCTCTTCAGGAGAAAAGGCATGTATATGAATGTCAGGAAGCTCTTTTTTCAGCATACGGCATAGATTGATATACAAATAACCATCCATTTTAGGTGGCAGACCGGCTTGAATGCATACTTCAGTTGCTCCTAGGCGGTACGCCTCTTTTGCTCTTCTCACAATCTCTTCACTAGGAAGGAAATAGCCTTCTTCCTCGCGGAAGTCTCGGCTGAAAGCGCAGAAACCACAGCGCTTGATACAGACATTGGTAAAGTTGATATTTCTATTTATTACATATGTTACTCTGTCTCCTACTTTCTGTCTGCGAATCTCGTCAGCTACCAATACTACCATATTCATTTCTATACCATTAGAGTTGAACAGCTCCACTGCTTGCTCTACTGAAATATCCTTGCCACTTAACACAGTATCTAATGCGGATGCCACTACAGGATCAATATTTTTTAGTAATGAGTCAAAAGTCAATTTAGGTAGTCCTCTCTAACCAAGCCAGACAAGTCTGACAGAGAATATACATATTCTTTTAGATCATTAGATATAAACCCTTTATGTTTATAGAGAAACTCGGGGTATATTGGAAGACGTGCTCTTAAATCATAACCTCTGCTTCTGGTAGCTCTTTCCACAGTGTCAATGTTTGGCCAAGCAAATTCCGGATTAACATGGTCAATAGTTATCGGAGATATTCCTCCCCAGTCATTAATTCCACAATCTATAAACTTTCCAAAAATATTTGGATTCAGGTTTGGAGGAACCTGAATATTCATTTTTGGCATCACAATTCTAGCCATTGCAATAGCTTTGAGAAAGTATTCCAATGAAGGAGAACTAAATTTTTCCATTCCTGTTCCTGCTTTTGGTTGGAAATTTTGCATTATTAATTCTTGGATGTGCCCATACTTATTATGAAGGTCTCTGATTAAAAATAAAGAATCAATGAGCTCTTCATGAGTTTCTCCTATTCCAATTAATAAACCAGTTGTAATAGGTATCTTTAATTCGCCGGCATTTTCAAGTGTTTTTATTCTAACCTTCGGATTTTTGCTTGGAGCCATTTCATGTGGCATGCCTTTTTCACACAGCCGCTTGCTAGAAGATTCCAACATCATTCCTAAACTTGCATTTGTCCTCTTCAACTTTGACATTTCTTTTTTTGTAAGACTACCAGCATTAGTGTGCGGAAGTAAGCCAGTTTTTTGAAGTATCATTTCACTCATTTCGTTTATATATTCAATAGTAGAAAAATGGCCTAAGGATTCCAGCCATTTTCTTGCTTCTAAATATTGCTGTTCAGGTCTTTCTCCTGTAACAAATAATGCTTCTGTACATCGATACTTTTTACCAGCTTCTGCGATTGCTAGAACCTGCTCTGGGGTCATCATAGTGGCTGATTTATCATAGGGTTCTTTTTTATAAACACAATATGAGCACGTATCCCTGCATAAATTGATAAGGTTTATGAAGACTTTGCGTGAATATGTTATTGGTCGGGCTTTAATTCGATCTCTAATAAGTTTGGCAGTAGCGACCACTAAATTAGTGTCTTTACAATTGATTAACTGATAGGCTTCGGTCAAGGAGATCAATTTCCCTTCCAAACTTTTAGCTAAAATCTCGTTGATAGATTGAATTGATGTGCTGGCTAGCATGTCAGTTTTTTCTTACTTTAGTTAAGTAGAGTCATTATTAATAAACAATTATAGAATCTAAAGTTCCATTACAATAGTTTTATGTCACAAATTCCATACAATGTACTACATATATCTAGATATAGTATTATGTTCTATCATTTGTAAACTTTATTATTTACCACCCAATGCGTAGTCAAAGTGGATTCTGATTTTCCTTTACTGTGTATTGCCTATTACGCCAATTAACTGCACCTATCTTCTTTGCATCAATAATTGACGAAATAAAAGAAAGTGATATAATAGCACCGCTTGCTGGTGAACCCAAGGCATATATGGGATTCTGAAAAAGCGCCAGTCTTGATTGTATAGCATTAGTTAAAAGAATGAGAATATTTGTAGCAATAATAACATATAACAAAATCCTTTCTACCAGAAGATCTGTGGATGTATTTATTATAAATGACACTAGTGAATAGGGTATTAAAAGAAATGGTACAAATAGCAAAAAGAAAACTGCAACACTCATCAGGAATGTTTTATTTTTATTCTGAGAATAAAGCGGAATAATTAATCTGCGAAGTCCGTGCCAAAGAGTATTGAGGTTTCTAGCCCAGATAGCATCTATATAGTGTTCACCCCTAACCATTTTCATCCTAAATTTTTCTTCTTTTACCTTTTTTCCCAATGCACCATCCTCTACAAACTCGTGTTTTACCGCCTTGTGAGTACCAATCTTTTCATAAATGCCACGAGTTATAACGAAAAAACTACCAAAGAAATAACCTGTTTTGCTTTTAGGATTATTAACCCTTAGAGCAGAAAACTGGGTATGTAGAAAGATAGAGAGCATGGGTAATGTAATTTTTGTCCAAAAATCAAGACACAAAAGTCTCGGTATTGCGGTGATAGCGTCGAGATCTTCTTCAATCAAATGTCCTACTGCAAGGGACATGGTATAAGGAGAATGGATGGTATCTGCATCTGTAAAAAGAAACATATCGCCAGTTGAGTTTAAGTAGCCCTGAAAGCATGCCCAGTTCTTTCCAACCCATCCAAGGGGTGCTGGACCAGCACTAACAGCCACAATCTTTGGACTTTTTCTTGTAAATTGCCTGATTATATCACCTGTTCTATCGGTTGATGAATCATTGACTGCAATGATTTCAAAATTAATATAATCCTGTTTTAATATACTATCAAGACATCTAGCAATATATTTTTCTTCATTACGTGCTGGAAGAATTACACTAATTTTTGGAGTTTTATGTGACACAGACATGTTATAACATTGTAGCTTTGGAGATTGCCTAAATGATTTCAACATATATACAAGAAGGTAAAACCAAGATGCTAAAATTCCGGTAATAATTGAAATCAATATACCATTGACTATTTCAAAAATATACTCCATACCTATAGCTATGTCTGTCTACAAATATATCCTATCAGAGCGCTTTTGAGATTCGATCTATCGCATCATTTGTTCCCTTTGCTATATGCTTTTTTATCATACCATGAAACATTCCTAGTAAGCCAGTAACTTTGATATTCCATATGACATCTATTTTAGTTTTTGTATCTCCTATAGGATTTATTATGATTGTTTTTGTTCCGTTAATTGGACCGTCGGTAATTTTTATTTTAACCGATTTCTTATCTTCTAGAACAACCGTTTCCTTACATTTAGAATTTTTGAATGCTATAATTACTTCTCTCTCAATAACATTTCCATTTTTGACAATATTTTTGATATGTTTAGTCCCATACCAATATTTTGGTTCATTATCAATGTCTGATATTATATTCCATACTTTGTCTATCGGTGCTGAGAGCTCTGCGCCGACTTGAATAATATCCATATAGGGTCATAATATAGTGACCCAATTGTATTTAACATGTGATTATACCATCAATTTATTTATTTTAAAATAAGTAGAAACATATTAGAAATTGAATAGCCTATTCACTCATCTTCTTTGATAGGGACGTCTCATCATTTTATAATCCGTTGATATTTATTGAATAACAATATAGATAAAATATTCCCATCACAAACACAATAATACTCATCATAGTAGCAACATATTATATAGCTAATAATTCTATATTTGCAAAATATGGGCTCATTGGGCTTTTTCTCAACGGTCTGTTATCATCAATCATTCCTATTCCTACAGAACTAACAATATCAGGCCTAATACTGGCAGGTGAGAGCAAACTTCATGTATTTATATTCTTAACTATTGGCTCTATATTGGGTGGGTTTATTGCTTATTATATAGGTTATAGCGGTAACAAGTTTATTAGACGTTTGCATAAATCTCCCAGTAAAAAAAGTCAGGACAGAAGCCTTTTGTTGTTAGAAAAATATGGATGGGTAATTCTTTTCTTTTCTCCTTGGATACCTATCATGGGTGACTTTATACCAATAATTGCAGGGGTTAAAAGATATAATTTAAAAATATTTAGCATAACTATAATCTTAGGCAAAGCTGTAAAAGCTATTGCAATAGTCTTCTTTAGCAGTTGGATTTTGCCGTTATTTTTTCCTTAGATATGTCGTTACATTGTAAAAACAAGGACTTGACGACCAAAAATATCTTATTCAACAAAGAGCCTCGAAGATTAATTCCAAGGAAAGGAAATTTAATTAACATTTCGAATATGCAGATACATACTATCCAGATATAATAAAATAGACATTTATGAGAATTCATTCCCTTACGCATATTATGTTTCTTATTATCGGGCTAATTCAATACCTCACCAATTTCCAGGTCGCTGATATATGTAGATATTACGTAGAACATTACAAGTTATTAACTTGCTTTCTCTATATATGAAAAATATTTATTACTATAAAACTGAAATGACCCTACATATTTTAAACATGAAAGTATTAAAAGCGCTTTTAACATCTTACCAGCAATGGAAAAAATAACATCTCTAACAATCGGAATGGCGCTAGCTATTGGAGTATTTTTATGCGCCACATCTTCTGCAGAATTGGTCATGGCTGCCGATAACCAAACTGGTGCTTCTATGTCAAATAAAGCAGGAGCAATGGCTAACAATACTGGTGCAACGGCTAAACAAACTGGTGCTTCTATGTCAAATCAAACACAACAATCCGCAAATCAAACCAACAGTACAAATCCGTTGTCTAAAATTCCTGTAATAGGCAAGCTATTTGGTGGTAAGTAAACCGAATAAAATAAAAAGTATACGGTAGGTTACGAAATAAATTTTCATTTATTTTTCAATTTTCAAACATGGAAAATAAGAAATGACTAACCGCAGTAAGATACCAGCAATACTTATTCCTAGAATAAGAGAGGATTTAAAGAAGATTAGGTCAGAAAATTCAACAGCGTTTTATGCTCTGGATATTGGGGACCGAAATGCTCTATGTGAACAAAAGGAATATAGAGGATGTCCTTGAATGAGTGCTTTACAATTAATGAATGTACCAGAAGGTAAACAGCATTGAAGGTCTATATTACTATGGAATGTGACGTTGATAGCTGTTCAAATGACAAAGTATTTGATACTGAATTAAAGGCAAAAGATAGAGTATTGTTTCTTATTGAAAAGGAAAGAACGAGATTGAAACAAGCTATAGTCGATGCACCAAATCATTATCATGATAATGATCTTGAACATCGAATAAGCATGTATAATGAAGCACTGAAAAGGTTAGATAACGGTCATCATCCTTACACCTACAAGGCATATGAGCTAGAATGAGAAAATGAGAAAATGAGAGATCTCGATTTATAATAAATATAGGATAAGAAAAAGAAATAAAATATAGTAGAGCCTGTATATTGTTATTAGCAAACGAAGTCGCTAGCTTCTCATTTGTGTAAATAGTAAATAATACCTTCCACAACCATTTATTATGATGTATTTACTCGTAAATCTTTTATCAACATTACTTAAAGTCTCAGAGGCGAATTCTCTAGTTTCATTCTTTCTAACTAATTGGAGTGATCCCTATATACAGTTCAGTTGTATGTACAACTCAAAAGGAATGATAAGGAGTTAGTATGCACCTTGTCTAATCCTGAATTTTTGATGATAATATTGGTATAATAACTGAGTGACATGCAATTGCGAGTATTGCCAAGCCACAATCCATAGATTTCTTTTGCACTCTTCGTAACATTTATTGATATATTTTTCGTATCCTCAACAATTGCCGGAAATATTAAAAGTAACGCCTGACCTGATAAAAAGTCTCGTAATTCCACGTATAGTATCCTCTAGAAAAGGGGATAATGGTATAGTTTTAGTTGTGGGTGGAAATAGGATCTACCACGGAGCACCATTACTTGCCTCGATGGCAGCTCTGAGATCAGGCACAGACCTAGTCTATACAGCAGTACCAAGATCAAATATCATTCCAATAAAATCCTTTTCTCCAGCTATTATTGCTCTGCCACTGGCTGACGATAAATTGACTGTCGGATCTGCTAATCGCCTTATGACAATTCTTCCAAAAAGACCTGACACTGCTGCAATAGGAATGGGAATGAGTATAGCAAAGCCCGAAGCATTATTAAGATTGATCAGACACTTCAAGAATTGCGGTACTAAATTATTATTGGATGCTTCAGCCTTAATTCCTACAGTATTAAAGGAAATTTCAGGCACGGGGACAGTAGTTACTCCACATGTAGGTGAGTATATACGACTTTTTGGTGCTGACGACCTAGGTAAAAGTAAGGAAGAGCAAGTTTCACATGTTCAAAGATATGCAGAGCAGTACGGTATAACTATAATTCTCAAAGGATATATCAATATAGTATCTGATGGAAGATACACAGCAGTAATTAAAAGGGATAATCCTGCAATGACTGTGGGAGGTATCGGTGACGTGTTATCAGGTTTGGTAGCAGGTTTGCTTACCAAAACCAAGCCATTTGATGCATCACTTCTTGGTATTTATTTTAATGGTATAGCAGCAAATATTGCATATAATTCAGCTGGTCTACACTTGATAGCAACTGATTTAATAGAAAATCTACCTAATGCCATGAAATCATTCGATTTGATCAAGGAAGATCGGATTTGATAGTTTAATCTGAATAGTTTCAGCACCTGATTCCTGCATTGGATTTCGTATTATCTTTGAGTCATTATGATTGTACTTGAAATATGATGCCACTAACACTGCCCATGGCAAAATAGACTTGTTATCGACCCTTGATTGGATACTAACGGTATTGTTGCCTTTATCGTACTTTATACCACCTAAGTAGCCCATTCTTAATGCGGAATTGATTATTTTAAATAATTCATTAACGTCTGTCTCGTATATTTTTATGTCAGATTTAACTGCAGCCTTATTCAAGGTTGATCCAGATTCATTATTAGTAGGATCACTAGAGTCTACTAGTAATACATTGTTAGTAGATAATCTGTTTTCAACTATATTAGTTAACTCTACAGCTTTAGAGGCAATAGAAGGATCTGTATAAATTAAGTGTTGTTCAACTTCAATAGATTTATTCCATGCATCTTCAAAATTTCTTATATGTAATAATCCTAAGATATCCCTAGAAGTAAAAACAGCTGCCTTTCCATTACTGCTATTAATTGACACAATATTATTGGAGTCCACAGTTATCATATTTGAAAAGGTATCTCCAATTTTTACGTCTATGTCTACGGGCAACGAAAACAGATTTTCATTACCTATACATTGATTTGATAATATCAGTCTAATTTTTACCCCATTCGTGATAGCTTTTATGAGTGATGCCTTGCATTGGGAAATCAATCTAATTCCCCATACGTCCAAGATTGCATCTATAGAGAATCTTGAACTAGAGAAAAGAGTTTCAACTTTTATTAAGGCAGAGTTCGGATCAAGTACAAAGTATCTTCTTTCTTCAGAACCCTTGATCCTTTGACCATCTTCATTTACTTTCTGTAACTTATCAACGATCTTTTTCATATTCTTTAGTCTCCTTTCATGAAGTTTGACTATTTCATTAAATGCTTCTTCAGGTGGTATTGCGCTACAAATCAGAGGTTTTCGTTGGGAAATTACTGACAGTCTCTTCTTTTCCAATTTCTTTAGAGTCGAGTATACCTTTGTGCGGGGTAAATTAGCGTAATACGCAATTTCACTAGCTGCAAGCGAACCCTTGCCGATCATTGTTAAATACGCTCCTGCTTCATATTTCGATAGGCCAAATTCTTCTAGACTTCCAATAAAGTCACTATTATTATTAATTTCCATCTGCATATGACGCTTTAACTAAATCTTTTAAAAGCAAAGTAAAGATAATGGTCAAATAGATTATGTCAAAGTTCAAAAATGTACTGAGCTGTTACTGTTAACATATGTTACTGTAGTCACAAAATTATTAATCACACACATAATATTAAACCAGCATTAGATTCAAATTAAGTCTAAATATCTAATGCCTACTGCATCAAGATGGATAAAATCAGAGTCTGTGTTACACAACGATCCTGATATCTATAATTCTGTAAAACATTGTATCTCCTTGAAACCCAGGATCGAGGTTATTACTGATAGAATGAATTTTCACGTTGTAAGACTCAACGGGATATTGAGAGATCTAAAAAAGGAAGATGACGAAACGTCTAGAAAGAGAGCAAGTTCAGTCAAAAGAAATGATGCTCGATATTCTGCGGTCCTCGCATCAGATCTCATGGGCATTAGAAAGGTATACAAAATAATTGCTCTATCAATATTAGTATTTGAGACATTAGAATCAAAATTGAAGAATGCAGTAGATTTTGGTGAGTTAGTGGTTATATTGAGTCCTTCAGTAGCCATTATGAAAAACCTTAGATCTTCTTTAGTTCAATATGTGCCTGAATATAAGGACGAGATTGCAATTATTTCAGAGCTATTGGGAGCAATTTTGATAGATGCTGGTCATCTTGGTGGATATACTATCAATTTTGAAATTGCAAATGATGAAGCAGCCCAATTCCTAGACAAAGCGTCTGCTATCGTAGTACAAAAAATTAAAGAAGAATTTCCAGATCTACCAGATCTTTCACAACATTCTATGAAAGAAGGGTTCAATAAAGGCCGCTATTGATATGAATAGACATTCTCTGGCTGGCTTTTTCACGAATATAGGGATATTTTATATATCTATTGATACTTCACATAGTATGCCGGAGTATCATTAATACGAGTATTCAGCTCGTTAGATTATTTTTCAGGTATATACTAATACGGGACAACCTAGTAGTGCAAATTATTTTGTTTGTTACACAATATAGATTTACATCGTAGTAATTCAAACCTCTATCTGATTTTATCAGACGGTAAAATTATTATGAGTCTAGCTCCACAGGAATTAGAAAATAGTGCTAGTAAATACGCTGCAGAAGCAATTAGGTTAGATTCACAAGGTTCACGTGGTATGGCCATTCAATCATATCAACGCGCAATTGAAGCACTTGTCAAATTGGTTCAGATTTATCCTGAATACAAGTTAAATAGAATATATATGGAGAGAGCAAGTGCGTATCAAAACAGGATTAAGGCGTTACAAATGTCGCATGGTCTTGATGATGATAGCGCCACTTCTCATGTTGATGAACTTCAAGATGCATCTCAAACGATAACTAATGGGAATGGCAAAGCCTCTAAGAAAACTGAACTTCTGAAAAAAAATAGTGTAGGCGGGAATAACATGGAAACATTCAAGACTGATTTTGATGACTTAGTCATGAAGGAGAAGCCAGATGTTTCATGGGAAGAAGTCATCGGACTCGAGGACGCTAAACGTGCGATAAGAGAATCCATAGTATATCCTACAAAGAGGCCGGATTTATTTCCTCTAGGCTGGCCTAGAGGTATATTACTATATGGACCACCCGGCTGTGGTAAGACTCTACTAGCAGCAGCAGCAGCAGCAGAAATTGAAGGTTATTTTATCAATGTTGATGCAGCTTCTATGATGAGTAAATGGCTAGGAGAAGCTGAAAAGAATGTTTCAAAACTCTTTGTAATGGCACGTAAGCTTCAGGAAAATGAAAACGTTCCAATATTACTTTTTATAGATGAAATTGACTCGCTGTTAGGTACCAGAAACAGTGAGGTTGGAGGTGAAGTTAGGGTAAAAAACCAATTCCTTACAGAAATGGATGGAATAAATGGAAAATCTAAGGAGTCACAACTTTATGTTATAGGCGCAACAAATAAACCATGGAGCTTGGAGTCTGGTTTTCTAAGAAGATTTCAAAAAAGAATCTATGTGACTCTACCTGATCACTCGTCGAGGACTAATTTATTTAATCAATATACCGCACCTCTGAAAAAAGAAAATATGTTGAAATCTATAGAACTCGCTAAACTAGCAGAAGGATATAGTGCAAGTGATATTAAAGATATGTGTCAATCAGCACAGCTTAGGGTAGTTAATGAATTATTTGAGAGCGGAAAAGCAATGGAAGCTGAAGCAAATACAAGAACTATTACCATGAGTGATTTTAAAGAAATATTTAAAAAAAGAAAACCAAGTGTTAGTATAGAAATGATACGGGCGTATATGAAATGGAGCGAGCAGTTTAAAGCATTATGAGCAAGTAAAGTTGGATATATATACTACTCACACAGCACTTTTTTCCTTCTTCATAAGCTATACACCTCATCAGATATTACTTCTATAACCCTCCCCATTTGCTAGAGAGGCAAGCAGTTTGTCCTTCACATCTTACTAGTGTTTGGCTGCGTTCATACCGATACCTTTATTTGTAGTATTTAAAGGCAGTGATTATCTATTTTTGTATCTTTCTATAGATTCACAGATCTTTTTTATAGCTTCTTCTCTATTTTTCCACCCAATCACCTTAACATACTTTTCATTTTCTAATTCTTTATAATGTTCAAAGAAATGCCTAATTTGATTACGGATCGGTTCAGGGATACTGTTGACATCAACAGCATTTGAAAAACTTGGATCTATTTTTGAAATAGGTGATGCAATAATTTTTGAATCTACACCTTCCTCATCTTCTGTTATAAGTACCCCTATAGGACGTGCACGGATAACCGACATTGGAATTACTGGATCATTTCCAAGTACGAGGACATCAACCGGGTCTCCATCTTCTTCTTCAGTCTGAGGGATAAAACCGTAATTGCAAGGATAGAACATTGCTGTAAACAATTTTCTGTCTACAAATATTGCGCCCGTCTTGTCATCTATCTCATATTTTATATTACTGCCTTTAGGAATCTCTATTACTACGTTAATCTCGTCAGGGGGATTTTCACCCGGTCTCAGTGTGTCCAAAAGTGTCAATTCTTTAAAATATAGGGATTTTTTCTTAAAATATATTTGTATTGCGAAATATAGTGTTATGGAATAGATTTTAAACCTGATTGGCAGATATTATAATAAAGATAGATACATATGGCTTTACTCCAGGAAGAAATAAAAAAAGAACAATCCTCAAAAGAACAAGAACAAGAAGCATATCGCAGAAAAATAGAACTTGTAACTGAAGGACTTCATAGATTCATTTACAGAGAACTAATCGAGGAGGTTTCAAAAGAAAATGCTATAATAATTGCTGAATATATCATAGCCCAAAAGACAGATATCAATATATCGGATACACATAGAAAAAACATTATCAATTCCTTGGCAGTATTTTCAAAGTTTTTGAAAAATAAGCATTTTAAAGATATTACAAGAGAGGATATATTATCATATTTTGATAGCTTACGAAAGTCAGAATCGTCAGATCCACTCCATAAATGGATTGGCACCTATAATATAAGAAAACAGCAACTACTCAAATTCTTTAAATGGCTTTATTATCCAAACGAAAAGCCAGAAAATAGGAATATTCCGCTTCCTATGCAAGACATACCCACTTTGAGAAGAAGAGAACAATCAGTTTACAAACCCACAGATTTATGGACAACAGAAGACGATCTTTTATTTGTAAGATATTGTGCAAACAAAAGGGACAGATGCTATCATGCTATATCCAGGGATCTCAGCTGCAGGCCACATGAGATACTAAAACTCAGAGTTAAGGATATTGTATTCAAAACTTCTGGGAACTCTGTATATGCAGAGGTATTAGTCAATGGTAAAACTGGCAATAGACATATCCCTCTTTTCAATTCTATTCCATATGTAAAAGACTGGATTGACAACCATCCTCAGCCAGGAAACACTAATGCAATTTTGATTCCAAGTTTAAATCATGGCACATTTGGGAGAAAAATGTCTGCACTTTCTCTTAACAAGATTTATCGACAGTATAAAACAAGCATATTCCCTAAATTATTAGAAGATCCTTCAGTGCCTCCTGAGGATAAACAAAAGATAAGAGAATTATTAAAAAAGCCTTGGAATCCTTATATTAGAAGACATTCAGCATTAACTGAAAAGTCCAAAATACTAAAGGAACATGTATTGCGGCAGCATGCTGGCTGGTCTGGAAGATCGCAAATGCACTTGAAATATCTCCATTATTATGGGAATGAAAGTTCAGAGTCCTTATTACAAGCATATGGTATATTCCCTAAAGAAAGCCAACAATCAGATACATTAAAGCCAAAACAATGTCCTAATTGTAGTGAACCAAACAAGCCAGATTCCAAATTCTGTGCAAAATGCAGGATGGTCCTAACGTATGATGCATATACTGAAACAATTGAAGAAAAACAAGTTAAAGATAGAGAGGTCGAGAACTTAAAGACCCAGATGGCAGCAAT
>JBKPEX010000179.1:0-5603 GCA_046728625.1 Thermoproteota archaeon | reverse complement strand
GCGAATTTTCTGAGGCGATGATAAAGAGTGATTTCGTCCTGTTATAGCCGACAACAAGCGGTTTAAACCCGCTGCTATTTCTGTATGCATATATTCCATCTGCTAGTTCTATTATCATATTACCACGGATATGTCGATCTATAAATTCTGCTGCTTTTTGTGGAGATTTTCTTTGTATCAAGAGGTGGGTAAAGATGTAATAAATTTTATGTAGAGAATCTGTATGGCTCGCTGCGCCTATGCAGGGGTGTAAATGTAGTTTCTCCGTATCAACAAAAAAACCGTCCAATGCAGAATGTATAACATTCATACTATGAAATTGAGGGGTTCTCTTTGAAAGATATCCCACGCCACTATTACCGTACAACTTCTTCTGTCGAGCGATTTTGGCAACTTCCTGGTCAGGGGGAAGGGATCCCTCTTTTGCTGCAGATCTTTGTCCAACCATTATTTTCCAGTATGCTTTTCCCCTATGTTGAAGAGTACGCATCGAGTGCGCAAGTAGATAAACTATATTGGTTTTTTTTTCTTCGAGATTATAAATGGCCACAATACCTGCCATTTTAATATGTTAAATTGATATATTATGAAATAAAAATCTGTCTATTTTTGGTTTGACCAAAAAATTTTGAGCGTCTAAACACAATGCTCGACAAGCATTATTATCTAAAAGCTAATATTCAGAATAATATAGAATTTTCAAAATGAATCTCATTGGTCTAATTGGCAAGCCTAACGTAGGAAAATCCACTTTCTTTAACGCAGCGACCGAATTCTCGGCCCCAACAGCAAATTATCCATTTACAACAATTAGCCCAAATATTGGCCAAGCTGCTGCGAGAGTAAAGTGTGTGTGCAGAGAATTTGGTGTAATAGATAACCCTGTTCACTCCGTTTGCATAGACGGGAATAGATTCATTCCGGTAAAATTATTAGACGTGGCTGGTTTAGTACCTGGTGCCTACAGAGGTAGGGGCCTGGGAAACAAGTTTTTGGACGATGCAAGACAGACCAATGCATTGATTCACGTAGTAGATGTATCTGGCTCTACAGATTCTGAGGGCAAAGTCGTATCGCCTGGGATGGGAGACCCTTTGTCAGACATTGCATCAGTTGATAAAGAATTTGACTTGTGGTTGGCCTCCATTTTAACGAAAGAATGGAATAAAGTCCAAAGAGAGGAAGGAAGAGAAGAGCAAAGAACCGAAGAAATCCTAGCAAGAAGATTATCTGGCTTGGGCGTTGCAGTCGCTGAAATCAAAGAAAGTATAACTGAGCTAAATTTAGCTAACAAAAAACTCGTTGTCTGGAGTGAAACGGATATCACAGATTTTTGTAAAAAAATCAGAATGAGGACAAAACCAATGGTTATTGCAGCGAACAAAATAGATTCAGAAAATGCATATGAAAATATACTCAAAATCAAAAAGGAGAGATCTGCAGTTATTCCATGCGGAGCAGAAGCAGAATCCGTATTGAGAAGGGCATCAAAAAAGGGACTTATAGAATATTTGCCGGGCGATAAGCATTTTCAGATTAAAAGTAATGCTGCTCTGAATGACATACAAAAAAGAGCATTAACAAGAATAAGTGATCTAATTCAGAAATACGGTTCCACCGGTATACAGGATGCTATCAATTATGCAGTTTTCGATTTACTCAAATTAGTCGTGGTATATCCCGTGGAGGATGATGTAAGGTTAGCTGACAAAAACGGCAATGTCCTGCCTGAGGCGAGACTGATGGAATATGGTTCCACGATAAAAGATCTTGCGAAATCTGTTCATACAGATCTATCTGAAGGGCTGTTATACGGAATTGATGTAAGAAGCGGACGGAGATTGAGTGTGGATTATGTGCTGAAGAATAATGATGTTGTTAAGATAGTTTCGACTAGTAGGAAGGGATGAAATGTATGGTAAAGTGTCTAGGTATAGAAAGTACCGCTCATACCTTCGGATGCTCTGTGATAGACTTTCCAGCTAAGGGGGATGGCCTAGGCTTAGCAAATGTACTGTCAGACAAGCGTGACGTGTATGTCGCTCCTTCCGGAACGGGGATTCATCCGAGAGAGGCTTCGAGACATCACTCCGAGGTCGCACTATCTGTTCTCAGATCATCTTTGGACAACGCGGCTACCTCAATAAAAGATATAAATATAATTGCATATTCAGCCGGCCCAGGCTTGGGACCCTGCTTGCGAATAGGAGCAGTTGTAGCTAGAACTTTGGCAGCATATTATAAGAAACCGCTTTTGGCTGTGAATCATGCGCTAGGTCACATAGAGTTAGGAGCGGCTCTTACTGGAGCGTCTGATCCAGTAGTATTACTCGTCTCGGGAGGTCACACAATAATTGTAGTATTTTCGCGTAAAAGATGGAGAATATTTGGAGAAACTCTCGATATAACCCTCGGGCAGTTGCTAGACCAATTTGGTCGTCAAATAGGCCTCGGATCACCTTGCGGAGGTAAGATAGAGTCTTTGGCTCAAGGCTCTTCACAAAGTTATTTACAATTGCCGTATGTTGTGAAGGGAAATGATGTCTGTTTCTCTGGCTTGCTTACCTCAGCCGTGCGACAAATGTTGACGGAAAATACTCCGGTCGCAGACCTTTGCTACTCACTACAAGAAACTGCTTTTGCGATGACTACGGAGACATTGGAGAGAGCTATCTCATTTGGTGCTAAAAAAGAAATCCTTGTTGTAGGAGGGGTCTGTGCTAATAAGAGGCTTTGTGAAATGATCCAAGGTGCATGTCAGAGGCAGGGTGCGGAGCCTTTCTTTTGCCCACTTCCATTTGCAGGAGATAATGGCGTGCAAATTGCTTGGACAGGACTGGTTGATTATATAACAAATCCGCGGTTCATTGCCGTAGACAAGTCTTTTATCGATCAATCATGGCGCTTGGATTCAATAGATGTTAAGTGGAGAATTAGGGGCCCTTTATTCCGTTTGACTGCATCTGTAGTCTAATTTCTTGAGCCCACCTCTTGGTATTAAAGACGCTAAACTTGAATATCTTGTTGTCAGTAGATATTACAAGCTTAGTGATAACAAGCCCTTCGGTTCGTACCGATTTAATCGAATTGAGCTCTATATCCAACATTAGAGAATCTAACTTCTTCGACAATGTTGCTAAGCTCCCTTTCGTATTCTGAAATACAATGCGCTGATTTGTCAAAGTAAGAATACCACTCTTCAATTTCTCCTCTGAGCAATCTTCCTGCCGGACCATCTTCTCCCCTGGTCTAGGTTTTAAAGAGCTCACGTTTTAAATTAGATTCCGACGTTATATTATTATTGCAGCAAAGAAGGAGTTTGCTAATAAGAAAAGGAGCTGAGGCGGATATATATATGAGGAACTGGTACGGCAAAAGAGCTATTTCCAAAATCAGATCGCCTAAAGAATACCGGAATAAAGTTTTGGACGATCGGATTCGCAAAGTCAGAACGATCCATGAAGCTAAGTTTATCTCCCACTCAAAAACTGCCGGCATTCATTCACCCTTTCTATATTATGTAGATTGGCAGAAAGCTGAGATTATTATGCAGTTCATAGATGGAGCCAATGCAAAAGACATACTATCTCCTAAATTATGTGCAAAAATAGGGAATTGCGCTGCAATGTTGCATCGCCAGCACATTATACATGGCGATCTAACTACCTCAAACTTTATTTTCGCCAATGGAAACCTGTTCTTAATAGATTATGGCTTGTCATACTATTCACAACGTGTTGAGGATAGAGCCACAGATATAAGATTAATAAAACAGGTCTTTGATAGCGTTCACAATGGGGCAGACGAAGAATTGTATAATTCTTTCCTAGAAGGATATTTGATAACAGCAGGCAGGAGAGAGGCTGAAAAAGTACTACGACAACTTAAAGAAGTCGAGTCCAGAGGAAGATATTCGGGTATACCTTAGCTCCTTCGTCACAA
This sequence comes from Thermoproteota archaeon, assembly GCA_046728625.1. Taxonomy (GTDB): domain Archaea; phylum Thermoproteota; class Nitrososphaeria; order Nitrososphaerales; family Nitrososphaeraceae; genus DASQQB01. The sequence continues at coordinate 1,661 of JBKPEX010000179.1, read as the reverse complement.
GAATTATTGGACCACCATCAAACTTTCTCTAGACAGAAAGTAGCACTGATTTTTGAAGTTATGTGTCCTATAACTCTATTCATGCTTTAAATCTCATAAAGTATAGAGAAAATTATTACAATATGAGCTCCGTGCTGTTCGTAAGTAGTAATCGAAATAAATACAAAGAAGTGAATTCGGTACTTTTCAGTGCCGGAATTGTGGTCGAATATCACAATATGCAGATATTGGAAATGCAATCCAACTCTTTAAAGCAGATCGCAGAAGAAAAATCCAAAGCAGCATACAGTAAACTGTCCCGTCCGGTCTTAGTTGAAGATGATGGGCTGTTCATAGATTATCTAAATGGTTTTCCTGGACAATATTCGGCGTACGTCTACAAAACGATTGGAAACAGTGGTATTCTGAAATTATTGGAAGGGGTACTTGTACGATGTGCTTCATTTATCTCCGTGTTTGCTTTTTACGATGGGAAAAGTTCCTATTGTTTTTTAGGAAAAACGCATGGAAGGATCTCAACTGCCATTCGCAAAGGAGGATGGGGTTTTGATGGTATCTTCATCCCTGATGGGTGTGACTCAACATTCGGCGAATTGCACCAACTGAAAAAGAAAGAACTCTTTTCCCATCGTACCAAAGCCCTTGATGAGTTCAAAAAATGGTATTTGACTAACGAAAGTTATCTAAGGAGCCTGTGATTTGGCCAATAACCCTGAAGCTGATTTTCTGCAATCATATTGACTATGCATTTAAGTACACAAAATCTAATGCTATTGCTTTACAATCCAACATTAATCCGGAAGTCTTATTATACTCCTATTTCTCTTGCGACTTTTATAATCCTTTTACCGTCACTTGTTAATTTATTGTATATTTTATTCTTAACGATGCTTCTCTTAACTAATCCCTCCTTCTCGGCTTTCATTAACAGCCTGTGACCATATCCATAGGCTCCTATTCTTTGAAGTAATTCCCTTGTGTTATATTCTCCATTGCCTATTATTTTTACCAGTCTGAGAAGTGCTCGTTCTTTGACAAGTATTCGTAATAAGTGAATCTTTTTCAATTTACCATAATAAAGAGTATTATCAAGATTTAAGTAATTAGTCAGAGTTTTGCGATGTACTTCATAACAAAAAAGTTTCGATCGCAAGCTGAGCTTTTAATGCCTAATACTCAAAGACACATAGCGCTAAACACTTGTAAAAAGCGGTCGTCAAAATCGCTCTTTTGATGGTTCTTACGTGAAGTTGTTCAAGGGCCTTCGGAGGGATTTGAACCCTCCTCAAGCGGTATCTAACCAGACCTACTTTGTTTGCAGAGCATGGGCCACAGCCGCCTATACTAACCAGGCTATACTACGAAGGCCAACGATCCCCAAGGTTTTCAGGGCCTATATAATCATTAGAAGTGTATAAAAATTTTCTTACTGCTACTATTACCATCCACAAAGTAGTTTGTTCAGGATTAGCCCTTGCTCTTAAATACGTCTCGGGCTAGTTCTAGCAATACATTTGGTCTATATTGATTATATCAAACCCGCCCTTACTGTTTGTATACCCTTTTCTTCTAGCTTTTCCGATAAAACATTCAAACCGATAGAATCTCCGGCCAAATGTCCGAGAACTACCAGATTGCCCTGGAGATTTTCTTGTCGAAAT
>JBKPEX010000124.1:0-3104 GCA_046728625.1 Thermoproteota archaeon | reverse complement strand
CCACAGCATGGACACCATAGTCCTTCCCATTTTATAAATATCTCACATATCTGACAACGTTTCTGCCCGCTAGCATAACGACCAGAACCGACTGGTTTTTGCGCCTTATGACGTATACATATCCCTTTACAAGTCATTTTGTAATCCGACCAAAAGTAGCTAACCAACGTCCTATTTAAATATGTGCAGTAAGGAATAGTGATGTCATAGGGAATTTGTTCAGACCTTCAAAAAAAAGAAGGACCAAGGACTTTTGTACTAGGAAATCAACGATCAAGCCTATTGTTTAGCTAACTGAAACATTTTTCGCTTGAAAGGCTTCATTCATAGTCAGGTATTCATCTACCTTCATCTTTATGTCGTCTGGATCAGTGTCATCCATTCCAGAGAAACCCGCATCGAATGCAATTTTATTTCCTGATACATTAACATTCTCAATTTCCATATCCGCGTATACGTTCGCTAGTTCATTAACCCATTCTTTTGCTTCGTTCTGGTCCACCCCAGCGGTATCGATGTTTACTTTTAGCATCTTTGTCAACTAAATCACCTAATCCAGATTTAATTTAGAAGTTAATAAAGGTGACGTGTAATCAAAGAAAGCTCTAGGGACTACATTTAAACTGTCTTAAGGTTTCCCTACCTGGCGATTTACAAAACTATGATTTGATCAGCTTTTCTTTTCTTCAAAGCCCCAGTACTTAATCAGTTCCTTTTCAAATTTGGTAGATTGATCCTCGTTCAAGGCATCGCCACAATTTTTGTGTGTAGGCATTACACGCATGCCTGCCAATTTAAATTCAACTTCATAGAAGTGAATCTTTGGACAGCTGCACATGAGAATAGAGTAAATCTATTTGGCCTATAAATATATCTTATTTTTCCGGGAGACGAAAAATAAAACTAGCTTCGGCTGATAAACATTTATCAAGTCGTATGTAAATAATACTATCTATGCTAAGAAATCATGTACATAAATTTGGAAAGAGTCCCGCTAATAATATTTATTCCATTACTATTTCTGTCACTCTAATTCTTGCTGCTTTTAGCACAGCCGGGATGCTGGCCCTCGACAAGAGTAATCTAACAAAAAGTGCATATGCAGATGACTCTTGGTATCTGGGAAAGGGTGTTCAACCAAATATGTATGTGACATACAAAATTCAAAACCACGATACTAATCAAGGACAACCTTTTACTATGACAATTTACTTTAAGCAATTCGATCCTAAGAATAACTATTGGATCGCACCCGTTTTCGTGGTAGATCAATCAGGGACTGTTATCAATGGGACTTTTCATCTTAGTGATCTCGATTTGAGTATTCTTGGAAGCTCTGACGTTCCTGCGAAACTATCGCCATACAGAAGTGCTTATACTGGCTCTCTTCAATGGCTTGCTGCTTTCGTTCCAAAACCTGGTCAGTCATTGTCGGCTCAATACTGGGGTAAGATCGCATCGATTGGTGGCTCGCCTATTGCACCCGGAGGGACAGCCAAGGTCACGGTGCCAGCAGGAACTTTTGATACCAAAGTAATTACATATCATAAAGGGGTGGATAATAATATCTGGATCAATAAGGATCTGCCATATCCTGTTAAAGCGTCCACGTTTGCCGATGTGACGACTGGGAACCCGCCGATACAATATGCTTTTGACCTTCTGGCTATCGGTAAAGGTAATCCCCCGCTTCCTAAGAGCCAGGCGGAAGCCTCCCAACCGCCAATGACATTGCAAACGGGAAGAGGAACTTATTATATTCAGCTTCTCTGGGAGCCTAACACTATCAAACCTGGAAACGACACTAAATTCGGTATTCTCTTCATGGATAACTCAAAATCCTTGGTTACTGACGTTAGCTACAGTTTTAAAGCTACGGATTCAGACGGAAAGGTCATCAAAGATTCAAAAGATCAAAAAGCTCCCGACGGAACAGGAACACAAGTTGTCAAGTTCGCAAAAGGAGGCCCAGTTGATGTTATAGTAAGTATAGACGCCGTTGCAGGTCAACCCAGCGGAGAATTTGTTGAAAGCGCCGACTTCAACTTACTAACCGCTCAGTCTTTAAATTCTACCAAAACCCCTCAGCTATCTGGATCTCCGTGAGCACCTCATTCTCGAGCCTCGGTAAACAGACTGGCTTTAATATAAGAATAGAGAATACTTGACGGTATTTTATTCGTAAGCGATAAATAAACGTAATTTATTTCTAGTTAAATAGGTGTCTCCACGGCAAAAGGTATTTCTTTTCACGGGATTGTTCGCAGGAATAGGAATACTAGTAAGTGCAGTTATTATTGCGGTGGGAGGTGGATTCTCAGGTCCTGGACCGTCAATTCTAAATCCGCCTTCCACTTCTGACTTGTGGAGAGTTGGCGAAAATATAAGGACAGGCTCATCATTAAAGTACATTTTGACAAGTTATGGTCCTAGGAGTTCGCTTATTAATTCAAAAGTCTCAATTTGCTTTTGCGAAAGTGCTGGAGATTTCTGGAAGACATCTTTCATTATAACAAACCGCTCTATTACGAAAGACGCTACTCTTTTACTGTCGAAAAATGAATTAACTCGTAAAGGAGAAGCAGAAAATGTATTCAGACCTTATTTTGATCCGTTGGAATTATCAATCTTAGCAATTCGAGACATTGCAAGAGAGCCTAAATATCTAGTAATAGGAGCGCAATGGGATAATATCTTGGTAAATGTATCAACTATACCCATAAAGGTAACTGAACGTGAGAATCTAAAGACTAAAGCAGGTACATTCGATTCGTTTGCATTGACCTACAATGTAGGCAAGAAAACAAGCAAGATTTGGATTTCGCATCATATACCATTACCTCTAAAAGCAGAAGTCTACAACTCATCTGATCAATTGCAGTACAGGTATGAGTTGGAAAATATTGTGCATTGACTACGAATCATCCGGTCTGCAGGTATCTTGCGAAATCTTAAAAACCAAAGAGGTTCGGAAAAAACAACTCTCATTTATTATAGAGAATTATAAAGACTCAATTTTCTATTTTTAAAGTCAAATCCTGTTTCAAATATCTGTATCAAAGTGTATAACAAAATAACCCATTTAAGCGAGTATCCCCTGAGTA
>JBKPEX010000195.1:0-1140 GCA_046728625.1 Thermoproteota archaeon | reverse complement strand
AGAAAAAGGTCTTGCACCAGATTTCATTATAAGCTCGAGTGCTCTTAGAGCTAGAACAACTGCAGAAATTGTAGCAGAAGAATGCGAATATAAAGGAGAAGGAAAAATTGCTCTGGAACGTTCGCTATATGATGCTAAACCGCAAGACTTTATGAATATACTAAATAGACTCCCTGATAAATATGATACAGTATTGTTAGTAGGGCATAATCCCACAATAGAAGAGACAGTACAAACGCTTACAGATTCATTAGATTCAGTAGTAGTAATTCCAACCTGTGCTATTGCTCATCTGAGTATACCAATCGAAAAGTGGTCAGATCTTTTTAAGAGCAGCAACAACACAAAACACAAGATTGTTTTAAAGGAAATAATACAGCCAAACTAACGCTTTTGCGTCATTACTTACCGAGTTAATTGACTTGTAAAAAGAGTATAGATCGTCAACATATATTACTTCTAAAGATATTGTAAAAATACTGAACCTAAAAAATAGGATATAACAAAGTAAGAGCTTATGCGTAATTTATTAGCTACCGAATTATACCGTAATTGGTTCCCCAGCTGAGGCTTGGTAATGTTCTTAATAATAATAATAACAATCATAACAAGGATAATCTAGAATTGGATGGATTAAATGAAATTCTAAACAAAAAAACAAGGAGAAGAAGAATCAGATACACCCACTGAATGCTAAATAGCCCTTAAGTTACACAACTCTATACTCATAGTATGTTCTAATTGTTTCCTATGTTATAAAGCCCTAATATTTATTGATGTTTTTAATCATGTCACTACAAGAACAGGTATTGAAACATTGCTTATTATCTTCCGAGTATCGCTAAATAACGATCTCATCCACGAATCAATATGAGAAGAAGACAGGACTATCATATCATATCCTTGTTCTTTAACTTCATCTGCGATTTCAGAGACAAGATTGCCTGTTCTAAACTTGTAGGATATCTTATTTTTGCATCCTGCTTCTTTGCATTTCCTTATTGTGTCTTCCATTGTATCTACAAATGGTCCTTGTGCATTTCGTTTTAGACTATCGTCATCTGTAATGTGAGACCCTTCAACACTAACTGAAGTTCCTGGTATTTTGTCAGCTTTTTCTATTACTCTTAGTAACACCAT
>JBKPEX010000053.1:0-4822 GCA_046728625.1 Thermoproteota archaeon | reverse complement strand
TTAAAAGAGCTTAGTGGTGCACCAAGAGATGAATTCGGGGTCGAACATGTGAACTTGTTATACAATAAGGAGGCGAATGTATGTTTTTGTCTTCTTGACGCTCCAGACGTAGTTGCTGTCGAAAACCATCACAATAAGGCAGGAGTCAAGTGTGAATGGATAACTGAAGTAACTTTAGCCAAAGCCTTTAAGGCACCCTAAATTCAAAATTTTTATCCTTCTAGTTGTATATTATATAATGTCCACCGTTGTACATCTGCCTTTAGAATTTAAATATCCTGAGATAATGTTAAAATATACTCTTGGTCACCTATATTGGAAACGAGGATCCTGTAATTCAAATAATATCTGGGCACGGCAACTTTGTGAGGGCTCACCTTGAAATTGTTTCCCATACTAAGGAAACCTTTGATTGTTGTATGGATAATAAAGCATTGTCTATCTTACTCAACGAGGAAAGTATTTGTAAAGAAATAATAAAACTGAAAAATAGGGGCGTGAGGTCAAGGTTCGTGACCGAATTTGACAAAGAAGATACACATTATTATAAAATGCTCATCAGATATGCGACAGAGGTTTTCCATATTGATGGTGTTGTTGGCAATTTCACTATTGTAGACGACTCTAAATATACGTACTATATCCTGATGGACTGCGGTAAAAATAATATTACTATTTCAAAACTCTTGCAAACTAAATTTAAACCATTTGTGGCTTCACAAGGATATCTCTTCGAAAATCTTTGCTTGAAAGCCACACCGGCTAAAGAAAAAGTCAGGGAAGTCTTGACAGAAAGTAGAGGGGATTTCCTTGACACTATTCAAGACTTAACTGAAGCTAAAAAAATTTCCATTAATCTGATAGAAACGGCAGTTTTCGAAATCCTTTTGTTGTTTCCTTCAATAAACGCTTTTTATCGTGCAGAACATAGCAATGTGGTAAATTTCTTGTTGCAAGCATCGCAGCGAGGTGTAGCAGTTAAATTATTAATACAAGCAGATGAATACAATGAACTAAGGGAAACAATAAAAGACAACATCAGACAAAAATATTCTTCTATAAACATTCAATATACCGACAAACCACTACCAAACAAAATTACAACAATGGTCATAGATCAAGCAGTATCTATAGCTATAGACGTAGAGGACGATAGTAAGGATACTTTCGAAGCTGCCGGTGGCATGGCAGTTTACTCAAATAATGAATCTGCTGTGTCGGCATGTCTTTCAATATTCCAGTCTTTATGGATAAAGTCCGAGTTTGATAAGCAGAACAAGGTTAAACATGCATACTTTGAAATGTTCAAAGGGTTCAAATTGAAAGATGAGTTTTATACCAGACGATGGTCATTTAAAGAAGCAAAGGAAACACAATAGTTACTATAGCTTCTTAGGCTAGATCTTGATATAACGCTAAAAGAAAATGAAGACATAAAAAGAGAGTAAAATAGGACTCCATACCAAACCTTTAAAGAAGGAAATTTTAATTTGATGCCTTTAAACTATTAGAAGTAGCTGTTGAAATTCATTATTCGATGTATACAATTAGATGATATTGATCGAGGAGCATATCTAGAAGTATTGGAGAGTCTTATCCCGCCAGATATAGACAAAAAAAATGCCAAAAAAATTCTCCGGCAAATAATGAAAAATCCATCACATAAAATATTTGTTGCAGAAATGCAAACAAAAAGAGACAAGAATAAAAATAATAAGAAGAAAATGATAGTAGGAACAACAACCCTTCTTGTTGAACCGAAATTTATAAGCAAAGGTATCAGAATTGGTTACATAGAAGATGTATCAATCAAGAAGGGATATGAAGGATTAGGAATTGGATCTCAGCTTGTTAGTTATGTTACAAAGAATGCGTTGTCAGTACAGGGCTGCAGAAAAGTACTGCTATACTGTTCTTCCAGGACTACAGCATTTTATGAGAAATTAGGCTATAAGTTAGCGAACGATACTTTTGTAATGAAGTTTGAACCAACGATATCCTGACTGTCAGCCATCCTCCCAAATTTGCTTTGTAAATAGGCGGAGCTATTCCAAATAAATCCTGTAGAACTAATGCATATGCAAACATACGTCATTTGGGAAAAGCCTCTTAGTATGGTAAATACTCGACTTTAATATATTGCTTAATTAAAGCCGCGTCTGTCCTATTGAGATGCTACGGATAAATTTACTAAACCACGATAACTGCTTTAACTCGGATAATTGGCAGGCCTTGACGGGTCAATTTAAGGGAAAAGCGGAAGTGATAAATCAATGTTAATAGGTATACACCTTATGGAAAATAAGGACATAGACATCATTAAGACTATATCAGAACAAGCAACTTGTGAATTGTGCGGCTTAACAGCTCGTACGGGACTGGAATTGGCTGACCATGTTCGTCATGCACATGGCAACAGTAATTCAAGTAAGCATGTTTCTGCAGAATAGATTGTGATGCTGGTACGTGCTTGACCCAGGTGTAAATTTTTCTTTAATAAACTTCTTGCAATTTATGTCCCTCGGATTGAGGTCTCGATTAGTATATCGCTAGTGATATGTTTATATATAGTTTAGATCATAATATGAATGTGCAGCTTCAGAAAGGAGAGGTTTCATTTACGCGAAGGGCAATTTCTGCCCTTGGAATATCAATTGTCGCGGATGCTTTAGACTACATCGCAGCCCCAATATTTGATGCTCCCATTCTTGGAGATGTGTTTGACGTATTTGTGACAGGGCTGTTATATTCAATAACAAGGAGTAAGATATCAACTGCCTTGAACACAATAGAGTTCATCCCCTTCGTAGGTGACTTTATTCCAACATACACATTGTCTACGTTGATGTGGATAGTTAGAGAGCAAAAGAAAAGGTATAACAAAAAAATTGTACCGTACAAAAAGTATAAAGTAGTTAGCGATTAGATGAATTTTCTATTATGCTTGCACAATATAAATCGGCTGCTGTTGTTCCATAGCTGTGGTGCTAAAGTCTACCTCCTCTCTATTCTACTACCACGTTAACTATATACCACGATTAGAATGATATGTTGTGTGTATGTACAGTCTAATTATTTTTTTATGGTACACTGGACAGCATAAGGTTTTTTATTTTCAGATATTCTGAATTAGCCCAGTCATTCAGTTATTTTACGAAAGGTGCTTTAGCAGTAGTTTAGATTCTCGTTGTCATAGTTATACTGCTAACGAATATTCAAGCGCTATGAAAAAGAATTAACTAAAGTTTCTATCTTTTTGGATATATGTATTGGCGTGCGGCAGACTTGGTCTATTATAATCTCTTAAACAATAAGTCTACATGATAAACTGATCTTTGTACGCCTCGTTCCGGCATATAAAGTAACACTGTCTAAATACAAAACATAATAATGTACTATTCCAATATCGTTAGCTATGACAATGAATTGTCCTGTATGCGGTACGATGATGGTATGGCTGAATGGGTCAATTAGCCATGATCCTCCAGAAAAATACTATAAATGCAAAATATGTGAGATAAGCGTTACAAAATACCCAGATGGATCATATGACGTTACACAAAAGCCAAAGAATTTACAATAGAAAGGAGTGAAGAAGTTTTAGCTACACATTTATTGTTGTCTATGGAAATGAATATAACACCTTAACTATAGTTCGTTGTGACCATTACTTTACTTCGAGTGAATACGGAGTAGTACTTTAATAATTCTTTTTGATTAAAAAAATAATGATACAAAATCCAAAGAACAATATATCGTTAAAGAGGCAGATAGAAAACAAAGATAATATTCTAGTTTTACCTGGAGTATATGATGCACTGAGTGCAAAGGTTGCCGAGCAGGCTGGTTTTGATGCAATGTTCCAAACAGGGTATGGATCATCGGCAGCAATGTTAGGGATGCCTGATTATGGTTTTTTAAATGCATCTGAGACAACACAAAATGCTGATAGGATAGTGCACTCAGTGAACGCTCAGGTCATTGTAGATGCAGATACAGGATATGGAAATCCCTTAACTGTCTGGAGACTTGTTCGCGAGTTAGAAAGCCTTGGAGCTGCAGGAATTTTCCTTGAGGATCAGATATGGCCGAAAAGGTGCGGCCATATGATTGGAAAAGAGGTTATCGCTCAGGATGAATATATTTCTAAATTGAAGGCTGCGTTAGATGCGCGAAGAAAAAAGGATTTTATCATTGTCGCAAGAACTGATGCACGTGCATCTCTAGGAATCGATGCAGCTATTGAAAGAGCTAAAGCATACTATAGAGCCGGAGCAGATTTAATATTTGTAGAAGCGCCCAAATCAGTTCAAGAATTAAAGAAAATTGCTCATGCAGTTGATGCTCCATTAGTAGCGAATATGATAGAGCAAGGCGTCACACCGAATCAAACTGTAGATCAGTTATTCCAATTAGGTTATAGGATGGCCCTGTTTCCCTTGTCGGGACTTTATGCAGCGACGTATGGGCTGAAACAAGTATTCCATCATTTGAAAACCAGGGGTACTACAAAAGATTCTCGTAGGAGAATGGTAACCTTTCGAGACTTTAACAAACTCTTAGGTCTAGAAGAATATATCAAGCTAGAAAAACGGTATTCTGTATGAGTTAGAATGCCCTTCTCTCTTGGAATAACCAAGCGGTACGGATCCCAGAATATAATATCATAAAAAACGGCGAATTAGAACAGATTCTCGATAACGCCTTTTTATATGAGATTATTTCTCCAGATGACTCCTTCCTACATTTGGAAGATTAGCTCTGTGATATTTCTATTCTAAGTTATAATTTCACAATCTATCACTAGTGTTTTGGTATGATC
>JBKPEX010000050.1:0-1545 GCA_046728625.1 Thermoproteota archaeon | reverse complement strand
CAATAATGACGTTACTGATACCGGTTCTAGGCGATTATCGGCCTCGATTAGTGTAGCAAAAAACCCCATAGTTAGGGGAAACACTCAGACCATACTAATAACCATTTCTGATCTGCATTCTTTACAAGGTATCAAGGCGGCAAGAGTGGATACAAGTGTCAGATATTCGTCGGGCTTCACAAAAGAGTTTTTTGATGTATCAAACCAAAGTGGAAGGATATCGTACTCCTTACCTATACCTCAGAATTCTGCAGGTGGAATATTTAAAATTACTACCAAAGCTTCGGCTTCTGGTTACGAGCCTGTCTCACTGACAAGAACATTCACCGTCTTGTCTTCTGTGAATAATGATAAAGGGAGAATTTATAATCCATCTGCGGTTGCATCCAACACGACCAATATTAGGACTGATACGAACAATTCGCTTTCTTCAACTGTCAGCCCTCATTCAGAAGGTACACCGATATCTGGAACATTTACGGTTACGGTAAATGGAATAGCTGTTGTTCCAGTTGAAAGTAACAACTCAAATGTCTCCCAAACGTTATCGTTGCCGCCGCCACCTGCAACCTCTTCTACATCTAATACTTGCAATGATAATATTCCAATAACAAAACTTACTGCTAATGGAGAGGGTGGGGGCGGCACTGTGGCTTCAAATGTGGTTGATAAAAATCTGAGCACAAGGTGGGCAAACAAAGGTCTTGGCTCATGGATTCAGTTGGACCTTGGGTCGCGAAGTCCCATTTGCAGTATAGATATTGCTTGGTATAAAGGAAATAATAGATCGTATAATTTTGAAATATCTTCCTCGAATGATGGAAGTACCTTTGATAAAATCTACTCTGGAAAAAGTAGTGGAAAATCTCTCGCTCCTGAGAAATATGAACTCGGTAATGAGGCATCAGTAAGGTTTCTCAGAATTACAGTTAACGGTAACACAGCATCTGATAAAGACCAAAATACTTGGGCTGCAATAACAGAAATAAATGTGACTGGAAACAATATCAATACCAGTACTACAACTAATGGATCACCGTCCTCGTCTTTGCCTCTGTTGCTTCCAACAGAATCACCAGCAACGGCAACAAACGCGACTAGTCCTACATTAACATCATTTAGCACCATATTAAAAATCTCAGGCACTTATAACCAAAATAGTCTAACTGCAGACAGCTTAAAAATGACTCCCAGTAAGGTGGAAGGAAATTTGACTATAATTGATACTACAAGCGGCAAGGAAGTAGATAAATTTGATGTAGCTCCAGTTAATATTGCTTTAAGTCAACTGTCTAAAAAACTGACTATTGCTACGTCGTTGGACGATCCTATATCACAAGGTAATGTAACTGCCATACTAAAATTTCCGTCTCCAATTAATCTTAAAAATAAAGGTACATACAATAGTTTAATAACCAACGAAAATATGCTCATAGCAAGGATCGATGGTAAAACCTATAATTCCGCTGGTACTGCTACAGGCGAAGTTGTCGTAAGGATTCCATAAATTGGATTTTTACGTTCATTGCATGTTTAGTATTAAAA
>JBKPEX010000252.1:0-5656 GCA_046728625.1 Thermoproteota archaeon | reverse complement strand
AAACTGGATACTGCCAGATTCTATTTCTGGCATGGATCTCGAGTCACCTACAATTAATGTGTGTTTATTGACCAATATCTCTGATTGTATTTGTTCGAAACTATAAAAAAATGGCCCTTAGTATTACCAAACCATTACTTTGAATCTGATTTTTCTATAGATGGTTACCCCAATTCTTCTAGCGTTAATCTTTCATCGCAGCTCTTTCACTGATGATGTCTTGACGCAACAACAAAGTGTGGCTGTTAAACTTGCTAAACATTTCCCCTTGTCCGGACCATATTCAATCAATACCTATCATCGTCATTACTGCCACCACCAGCGTCAACATCAACACTTTAGCAAAACACACGGGTAAAAATACATCACAGATTTGTGCGATTTGTGCGATAGATATAATTTATTGTTCTAAAGAAGACTCTGTACTCATGGCCGCAGACTCCTCCTATATTTTTGACGACTTGAAAAGCCTTATTTCCAAAGGTAACGGAGCCACTTATGTTGAGGCTCGGTATCAGTCTAGAGTAACCAACGAGATTGCTTTCAGCAATGGGGAATTAGAAAGGATACGCAATGCAGTGAATTCTGGATGTGGTATTAGAGTACTCGTTGATGGTTGCTGGGGTTTCAGCGGTACGAGTAATGTCTCAAAGTCAGCCCTTGAAGAGTCTCTTGTTGATGCGATATCTGCAGCCAAGGCTCTAGCATTTACTAAGAAAAATAAAGTGAAAGGTCTTGCGGAGTCGAGGCTTGCCAAAGGGCTATTCAAAACAAAGGTAAATGGAGATCTTGACAGCATAGACATTGAACAAAAAGTAAAAATTACAAAAGATTCTGAGGAGCAGGCTAGAAAATATTCTAGTACTATCAAGTCGGCATCATGCTTATACCATGAGATTTTAGATCATAAGATAATCCTTAACACCGATGGCTCAGAAGTAGAACTATTTGACTCCAAACCTGAATTTAATGTGATCTCGGTAGCAAGAGAGGGAGTCAAGAGCTCAAGTGCATCTGAGGGAGTAGGAGTAACTGGGGGATGGGATGATTTGTTTTATAGTCGAGATCATCTTGATTATGCTACGCAAGCGTCTCATAAAGCTATGAAATTATTGTATGCTAAACATGTCATTGGCGAGAGGACAAACGTCATCTTAGACCCAGGAATGGTAGGTTTGATATCTCATGAAGCAATAGGACACATGGTAGAAGCTGACTTTGTCTTATCAGGTTCAGCAGTTAAAGACATGATAGGAAAGAGAGTTGCAAGTGAGTTAGTAAACTTGGTGGATAGTGGCAGCGGCATCGCTAGCGGCCGCAGTAGAAGAGGAAGCAATAGTAGTAATAGTAAGAGTACTAGTAGCAACAACAGCACTCAATCCTCCTCCTATACCAATATGCCCGATGCGGCTGGAACAATCCAGGTTGATGATGAAGGTGTGCTCGCTGGTGAAACTGTTATTGTTAAAAATGGGATCCTATCGTCATTTTTACATAATCGTGAGACTGCCTACCTCTTTGATACAGCACCAACAGGCAATGCACGTGCATTTGAATATAATGACGAGCCGCTGATAAGGATGAGAAATACCTTCATTGAGTCAGGAAATGATAAAGTGGATGAGATGATCTCTGAGACTAAACATGGGTATTTGATAAAAGGTGCCAGAAATGGTCAAGCAGATGCAAACGGCGAATTTATGTTTGGATTTCAAGAAATTTATGCAATAGAAAAAGGTGAAGTGAGAGATCTGATGCGGGGCGCGAGCGTTTCCGGGAATGCTTTTGATGTACTAAAGTCCGTAGACATGGTCGGACTGGACTTCGACTTTGACATAGGAACTGGCTATTGCGGTAAATTCCAGCCAGCTAAAGTTGATGGAGGCGGACCACACATCAGATGTACTGCTATAGTGGGAGGATTGCAGTGAAGTGTCTTCTTTGAACATAGAAGATGTTTGTCTCTTTGCTATGAGAAAAGCTCAGGAAAATGGAGCACAAGAGGCAGAGGCATATGCAGTGAGTAATAAAGAAGCCGAAGTATTCATAGAAAATAATGATCTCAAACAGTCAAAATCTGACAAAACGGACGCCGTGGGAATAAGAGTATTTCTAAATAAAGCCTTGGGATTTTCATCTGTAAACACATTCCAAAGAAAATACGTAGAACAAGCCGTAGTAAAGGCGATAAAGTTGGCTAAAATAAGCCCAGCCGATAAGTTCAATTCTATGCCTGATACCGCTAACATATCTAACTCTGAGAGTAGAATTTCGAATGCTAATAACGGCCAAAAGCTAGAGGGAATTTATGATAAAAATGCAGAAACTGTTTCGCCATCTGAGGTAATAAATATGGCCGCAGACATGTTAGACTCTGCAACCTCATTTGATGAGAGGGTAAGTGTGGACAGCGGAAACTTTGCAAGCTCTATGATATCTCACGTCCTTCTTAATTCAAACGGTGTCAGTGCCAAAGAAATGATAACGTTGTTCAATTGGTCAATAATGGGCATGGCTATCGATGGACCAGAGACTTCTAATTTTGATTTCCAGTTTGGCGGAACTCACTATGTTAAGGGTATTAACGTGAGGTCGACTGCAAGAGAATTCGCTCAAACTGTGGTCAATTCTCTTCGACCACAAAAGGTTGATAGCTTTAAGGGACAGGCTTTATTGAATCCATCAGCAATAAACGAAATAATACAGGAAGTTATTGCTTATTCTATTAATTCGCAAATAGTACAAAAGGAATCGAGTCAATTTGGAGGCAAAATTGGTGAATCTGTTTCCTCAGATTTGTTGACACTTGAGGATGATGCTACAAACATTGACGGTCTGGCGGCTTCGAGTTTCGACAGGGAAGGTATTCCTCATCGACGTAATGTTATAATTGAAAAGGGAATTCTCAAAACGTATATCTACAACACTTATACATCTAATAAAGACGACAAATATACTACTGGAAATGCAGGTGGCTCCGCTAAACACCCACCAAGTGTTTCAACTACTAATATGATCGTAAAGGCAGGTGTATCAGACATACATGAACTCATTAAAGGGATAACACAGGGTATTCTAATCAACAGATTTTCTGGTAATGTCAATCCTGTAAATGGAGATTTTTCTGGTGTGGTAAAAGGGGGCCAATACATCAAGAATGGAGAAATTCAATATCCTGTTAAGGAATTGATGATGGCAGGAAATGTCTTTGCCGCGTTGAAAAATATAATAGGTGTATCAAAGGAAACAAAGATTATGTCAGATGCAATATTACCTTATATTGCATTCGATAATATCTCTTTTACAGCTGGTTAGAATGCTGATTTGTGTTTTCTAAGAAGTTACAATCATTTACGAGATGCATATAAATAAATATATGGATATATGTCGGTAGAATCAACACTATGTCAGCCCAACAATGCTACGATATAGTCATAGTAGGAGGAGGACCTGCTGGTCTGTCGGCTGCATATGCTGCCGCTAAAGCCACAGAAACTAAATCTCCCCCGTCCAAGATAATATTATTTGAAAAAGACGAATCTATAGCTCATAATGTGCGAACCAGCGGTGTAACTTGGATAGACGAAATCCAGAAACTAGGAATTAAAAGTGAGCATTATAATCCGATAAAAAATTATTCCTTCATATCACCTTCCAACGAAATTACGATCAGAGGAGCCACCCCTACATCATGTGTGCTAAACGTAAGAAGCACTTATCAACACCTGGCTTTCCTGGCAGCCGAAGCTGGAGCCGAAATTATGGTAAGAAGCAATGTATTCAAAGTAAATACGGACTCGAGTGGAAGAATTACTGGCGTGAAGGCAAGTACGCCAAAAGGTGATATGACGATTAGCTGCAAGTTAGTAATCGATGCTACGGGTTTTAGTAGCTTTATCGCAAGGAGAGCAGGGTTGGCCAACGAATGGAAAAGATATGGCGTTGGGGCTGAATACGAATGCTATTGCGAGAATCTAGACCTTGAGACTTTTTTTCTTATGGTGGGCAAAAAGTACTCTGAAGCAGGTTATGCCTGGATTTTTCCTGTAGCAAAAAATAGAGTAAGAATAGGAGTAGGAATAGGCAGACCAGAATCCAACGAAGATCCAATACAAAAACTAAATTCGATAATACGGCACAAACTGAGCCCAGTTGATAGGATGGGTAAGATCCAGCCTATAGAGCTCCATTACGGTTTTATTCCAAACGAAGGAGTTAGAAAAGCTACAGTTTTTGACGGGCTTTTAATGGTTGGAGATTCTGCAGGACAAGCTAATCCACTAGTACTAGAAGGTATTAGATATGCAATTGAATTTGGAAGGCTTGCAGGAGATATAGGAGCAAATTCATTGTCACAAGACTGTACTTCTGTATCTCTTTTAGAGTATCAAAGACAGTGGAAAAAAAAGGTACAATCAAAAATTAACTCCGCATTAAGAATCCAGTCAAGATGGATAAAACTTTCAGACAAAGAATGGGATAAGGAAATTGATATACTTTCGGAAATGTCCATAGAGGAATTCCTAGATTTCATAAAAGCAGAGTTTACAACAGGAAAAATGATGAAGCTAGCCATGGCTCATCCACAACTCGCGGCAAAACAGCTGTTCAATATTGTTCTAAAGAGATAGAAAAACAGAGAACGTACAGCAATCTTTTTATATCAAATACCGATCAGCAAGCATGATTTGGCTGGAGAAACCGCTGCTCAATTTACACCCATTTTGTACATGCTAGGATTTGGATTGGTGGCTTCGGTTCCTGCGCTAATTTTGTCTAGATTATTAGCACCGAGGCGCCGCTATAATCCAGTTAAATTCTTACCCATGGAGTGCGGCCAGATGCCCTCTGGAGAAGGTCGATCGCACTTTATGATGCAATATTATTCTTATATTCTAATGTTCGTGGTATTCGATGTAATGACTATTTTCCTATATCTTTGGGGTGTGTCTTTATTCTTAATTCCAAGAGCTGCTACGCTTCCAATTATGGCATTTTTGGGTATAATGTTTTCGGCCATGGGATATGCCCTTTATTTGTCAGGGAGAAAGGGAATTTGGTAGTTGCGGTACTATCACTAACAAGTATTAAATATCTAATCTGCACAGAAAATATGAGGAGAATGATATAAGGCCATGATCAGAGAACTTCTGAATCCCACGCACTTTAACGTAATGGTAGGAAAGCTTGGCGACGTTTTGGTAAAAGCTATCGACAAACCACTAGGCTATGCTATTAACTGGGGACGAATCTGGTCATTATGGCCGGTTCACTTGGAAACTGCTTGCTGCAGCGTAGAGTTTGGAGCGGCTTCTGGACCCAGATATGATGTCGAAAGGTTCGGAATTATTGAAGCATTTGGTTCCTTAAGGCAGTGTGATCTAATAGTCGTTCAAGGAACGGTAACTAGAAAAATGGCCCCAAGGTTGAGGATGGTCTATGATCAAATGCCTGAACCAAAGTATGTGATTGCTATGGGTGCATGCGCTATCACAGGGGGACTGTATATTGATTCATATAATGTTCTGCCAGGGGTAGACGGAATAGTTCCAGTTGATGTGTACGTGCCGGGATGTCCTCCTAGACCAGAAACTTTGATCCAAGGAACTATGCTTTTACAATAAAAGATAAAAAGGTCAAAGATAAAATAAAATGA
>JBKPEX010000130.1:0-2376 GCA_046728625.1 Thermoproteota archaeon | reverse complement strand
GATGTCATAGTCCAAATTAATCTATCGAAACTGAGTGGACTAGAGTGAGCTTGAACCCATGCCAAATGCCTTCATTTTTTTATTTATTGTATGAAAACGTTCTCCAAACTGGATATTGTATCTTTTGTGGTAAAGGAAGGTCCTGTCACTCCGCTCTTAGCATTTTCTCATATCCCTTTAGAGTCTTGAACTCAATTTATCTATCTATATAAAAATCAGTAAATTACTCTTCCTCTTTACCATCTGTATATTCAAATAATTTTATGGATAATAGAGTTATTGTTGATACGGGCAGATTATGGTTTTACCCCTATTAATAAAGCAAATTCTAACCATTTCCAATAGCAGTCCACATCTATAAAACCTGTAGTCTTTAGCCACTCAAGTTGAGTATGCAAATCTAATAGCCTATTGGAGCTATCTTCAGTCTCTGGTGTTTTTCCTAACATTGCCATAAATCTTTTATGTAACTGTGGAGAAGGCGAAGATACATGATCCAAATTGCAGAAAATACCACCAGAATTTAAAATTGAAAATATTTCTTTGTACAATGCCAGCTTACGTTGATGTTCTAAATGATGTATAGCAAAGCTGGATACAACTACATCAAATTTTTCACAATTTAACTTAGGAAATAGTGAATTATTAAGATCATGTTCAATGATCTTCACTGAAGGGTCTTTAGAAAATTCCTCTCTGGCTTTTTTAATCATTAGAGAAGAAAAGTCTAACCCTATTGCTTCTACAATATTCAAGTTCTTGTTATTGTTTTTCAATAACCTAATTAGGCGTCCATTTCCAGTGCCTAAATCTAAAATTCTGTTTGTGCCAACAGGGATATGCTCTAATAGAACACTTTCACCTTCTAGCCTATGAGGTAAGCGATCTGCTCTATCAAGGTATTCTATTACACGGTCTTCTCTAAGCCATTCATTCTTCTTTTGTTGAGGATTGTTTGGAGTACTAATAGACAATATAACAACAGCCTTTGGAAAGTTTTTGCATATAATGGTAACTCACGCACAGACCAGGAAATATTATAATCATTCGATCAGAGCATCCTCCTGATCGACAGCAGTACTTTATCTTTCATATCTTCATATATTGATAGAATTCTTCTATTATAGTTACATTACTAGAATTAGATACAGTAGTATTATTACCTATAGTTGTAGTTGAGATCCTTTTGTCCTCATTGTTGCTCAAAATATTTAATGAGTGTTATGCTACTGCTGTAACGTATAACAGTGCCATTGTGTTGGGACAGCATAATAGTGCCATGCTGTGCTAAAAGTACATTGTCAAAAGATACAATAAAGAATATGCTAAAGCCTTGAAGACTCTGGTTGATTTTATTTACATCGCGTTATCTCACTATGCATTATACAGTCAAAATTTTTAGCTATCAAAATATATTGTGTTTTTCCCATGGAAATATTATCCATTTATTGTGATTTAATATCTTTGAAGATAGACCACTACACGCATTAAATCTACTCATCAAAAAAACAAAATCGCAACTGAATCCTTTCATCGCCGCTGCGACCTTGTTATAGGTATTTCCTGTATCATAGATATCATCTACAATAAGGTATCTATTCTCTGGAAGAAGGTATGGCATTTCGGATTTAACAAGTACTTTATTCCGTATAGGAATTAACTGAATTAATTCAACATTGAACTCTCTTGCCAATAATCTTGCAGGAATTATCCCGCCATTTGTAATACCTAAAATACAATCATATTTCTTCTTGGTCTTTTTTAATTGTGTGGCTAGATCCTTTACGAGACATTCTATTTCATTCCACGTACAATAAGCCTTGGTCACACCTCTCTTATCGTCGCTAGTAGTAGTCTCTTCTTGTCTCAATAATTTATAACAATGGGGTATAGGATTACTAAAAATATATTTGTTAAAGCTTAAAGTTTACATAACTTAGTTATGTATTTGATGACACATGTGTACTGAATCGTGCTTAATAGGCCATATTAAGATCTAGTTGTTGTGCAAAAGGTAATTCGAATATATGTGTACGTACTATGCAGTCATGTAATATAAAAAGCGGGATTCTGTAGTGGTTCGATGCTAGATACACGCGTATTATGTTAAACAGCATGATTTAAAGATCTTGTGTCTATTAAGTTATGACTGAATTAAATAAAGAAAATAGCATCTTTAATTTTATTGATTACCCTATAAATTAATAAATAAAAAGGAATTTCTGCATTATTTATTCTGCCATATTCCAAATGTATTTTTCTGTGGATCTTCTAATACAGCATAATATCCTTCGGATATCTCTTGCTTATTCTTTACCAATGTAGCTCCTAATTGTTTTGCTTTGTTTATGTAGTCTTCAATTGATTCTACGGTTA